>JAXDJK010000738.1:0-6886 GCA_034665665.1 Acidobacteriota bacterium | reverse complement strand
AACATCGACGACGTCGCCACCGCCGCCAGGAACGGCCAGCAGGTCGGCGCCGGATAGACGTAGCGGTGATCGGGCTCCGCGTCGAGCACGCGCGTGATCAGCACCTCCCGCTTGTCGCTGGCCAGGCCCGTCACCACCGGCGCCGTCTCCGGCGACTCCCACAGCGGCTCGCGCCCGTGCACCGTCGGCGGGTAGAGGAAGGTGTAGGCCGGCGGCGGCGAGGGCATACTCCATTCCAGCGTGGCCCCGCCCCAGGGGTCGGCGCCCGCGAGGCGTCCGCGCTTCATGCTCACCAGCGCGTTCGCGAAGAAGATCAGCGTGCCGAGGGCCAGCACGCCAGCGCCGGCGGACGAGAGCAGGTTCAGCGGGCCCCAGCCGGTCTCCGGCAGATACGTGTAGATGCGCCGCGGCATGCCGTTCAGCCCGAGCTTGTGCATCGGAAAGAAGGTCACGTTGAAGCCGATGAAGATCAGCCAGAAGCTCACGTGACCGGCCCGCTCATTCATCATCCGGCCGGTGATCTTCGGGAACCAGTAGAAGATCGCGCCGAGCAGCGGGAACACCGCCCCGCCGATCAGCACGTAGTGAAAGTGCGCCACCACGAAGAAGGTGTCGTGCACCTGCAGGTCGATGGGAATGGCCGCCAGCATCACCCCGGTCAGCCCGCCCAGGACGAAGATGGCCACGAAGCCGAGCACGAACATCAGCGGCGGCCGGAAGCTCGGCTTGCCCAGCCAGACCGTGGCGATCCAGCAGAAGATCTGCACGCCGCTGGGGATGGCGATCATCATGCTGGCCGCCGTGAAGAAGCTCTGCCCCGACTGCGCCAGCCCCGTGGCGAACATGTGGTGCACCCACAGCCCGAATCCGATGAAGGCCGTGGCCACCAGCGACAGCACCATGGCCGTGTAGCCATACACCGGGCGCTTGCAGAAGACCGCGATGATCGACGAGACCATCCCCAGGGCCGGTATGAAGATGATGTAGACCTCCGGGTGGCCGAAGAACCAGAACAGGTGCTGCCACAGCAGCGGGTCGCCCCCCTCGGCCGGGTTGAAGAAGTGCGTGCCCACCAGCCGGTCCAGCCCCACGAAGTTGCTGGCCACCATCACGGCCGGCATGGCGAAGACGATCATGAACGTGGTCACCAGCATCGACCAGGCGTACAGCGGCAGCCGGTTGATGGACATGCCGGGCGCGCGCTGCTTGAGGATGGTCACGATGATCTCGACGGCCACCGTGAGCGCCGACAGCTCCGTGAAGTTGACCAGCTGCGCCCAGACGTCCACGCGCTTGCCGGGCGCGAACTCCGGATTGGCCAGCGGGACGTAGTTGAACCATCCGGCATCGGGGGCCATGTTCAGGAAGAAGGCCACGTAGATCATGATCCCGGCGAAGAGGAACATGTAGTACGCGAAGGCGTTGGCGCGCGGGAAGGCCAGCGCGCGCGTACCGAGCATCAGCGGCAGGATGAACACGGCCAGCGCTTCCATGACCGGCACGGCGAAGAGGAACATCATGGTCACGCCGTGCAGCGTGAAGATCTGGTTGTACTGATCGGCGGAGAGGAAGGTGTTGTTCGGCTTGGCGAGCTGGATGCGCATCAGCGCGGCCAGCAGACCGCCCAGGCCGAACCAGACGAAGGCGGTGAAGAGGAAGCGGCGGCCGATGGCCAGGTGATCGACCTGACAGAACCAGCCGAGGAACCCGCGCCGCGGTGCCCAGGTCTTCTCGAGCTCCCTCGCCAATACGGCGTCGTCGCCAGCCAGCCCCACCGCGCTCATTGCAGGCTCTCCAGGTACGCCAGCAGCGGCTCGAGCTCGCCCTTTTCCAGCACCATCGGCGGCATCTGGCTCCCGGGTTTGATGTGCTGCGGGTCGAGGATCCAGCCGGCCAGGTAGCCGCGCCGGTTCGGCAGCGTGGCCGCGGCGATGGAGCGGCGCGAGGCCAGGTGGGTCAGGTCGGGGCCGGTCTTGCCGGAGGCGTCGGTGCCCTGAATCGAGTGACAGAGCGGACAAGGCGAGTTGAGGAACACCTCCTGCCCCTTGCGCTGCTGCGGGGTGGAGGGGATCTTCGACGGCTGGTGCTGCGCGGCCGACCATTTGGCGTAGTCGGCGCGCGAGAGCACGTTCACCCACAGCCCCATCTTGGCGTGCTGCTGGCCGCAGAACTCCGCGCACTGCCCGCGATAGAGGCCGGTGCGGGTGGCCTCCAGCACGATGTTGTTCTCGTGACCGGGAATGAGGTCCATCTTGCCGTTCAGGTTCGGCACCCAGAAGCTGTGGATCACGTCCGACGAGCGCAGGCGGATGTTCACCGGCACGCCCACCGGGATGGTCAGCTCGTTGGCGCTGGACATGCGCTTGCTCGGATCGGGATCGGCATACTCGACCTGCCACCACCACTGCTTGCCGGTGACGACCAGGTCGATCCCGCGGCGCGGCTGATCGGCGATGCCGCGCGTGGCGAAGATGCTGGCCACGAGGAGCGCGAAGAGCGTGACCACGGTCAGGCCGGTGGCGATGGAGACGCCGCGAGTGACGCCGCCCTCGCCCTCACCCACCGTCGGCCGGCGCAGCAGCGCGGCCGCGAGCGCGAGCAGCACCAGCACGTAGACCACCGCCGTGACCACCAGGAAGATGTCCCACAGCCGGCCGATGCGCGCGGCGTCCACGCCGGCCGGCGCGAGCGCCGACTGGAGGCCGCGGTTGCCGGCCAGCATCGCCAGCGGGATCATGGGTGCCGCGCCGGCTCCCGCTCCGGCTTCAGGTCAGGCACCGACTGCTCCTGCTTGTGGACCTGCATGTCGTCGGGCCGGCCGTTGGCGGCGTCTTTCGGAACATTGCCGCTGAGCGACTGCACGAAGGCCACGAGCTGCCAGACCTGGTACTCCGGGATCTTGCCGCGGAACGAGGGCATGCCGTTCGGTCGCCCTTCCACGATGGTGGCGAAGATGTTCTCCGGATCGCTGCCGTAGATCCAGCGCTCGTCCATGAGCGGCGGTCCCATCCCGCCGCCGCCATTGGCATGGCAGCCCACGCAGTTGTACCAGGTGAACAGACGCTTCCCTTCGGAGATGGCCCAGGCGTTCCGTTCGTACGGGTTCTTGACCCGGATGTCGGCGGTGTACGGCCCGGGCACGAGCGAGACCAGCCGCTGGGTGTTGCGCCGCGCGGCGGCGGAGGGCATCTCCCGGAAGCGGCGCTCCTCGCGCTCGCACGCGGACAAAACGAGCAGCAGCAGCGCGGTGAAAACGGCAGTCCTGCGCACGCTCATGACACCGGCTCCTCCCCATCCAGCCGCGGCACGCTGTAGTGGCGGAGGATGGCGTCGATCTCGGGACGGCGGCGCTCCAGGATGGCGTCGATCCGGTCCCGCAGCGCGTTGTCGCCGCGCCGGACGGCCATGGAGATGTCGAAGACGAAGGGGAGGAACGGCAGGTCGATCTGCGGGGTGACGGCGCGCGCCACCAGCGGCACGCGGCTCTTGCGGATGAAGTAGCCCGCGGTGGGGCCCCATACCGCGCTGACGTCGACCTCGCCGTCCGCCACCGCATCGACGATCCGCCGGCCCGGGCTCTCCTTCCGGTAGTCGCCGTAAACCATGTAGCCGGCCACGTTGCGCGTGATGCCGCGGTTGGCCAGGGCGTGCGCGGGCGGCGAGCTGGCGTAGTCGTCGCCGATCATCTGGACGCCGATCTTGAGGGTCCGCAGGCGCAGGTCATCCAGCGAGGTGATGGCCAGCCTGCGGTCGCGGCGCGTGACGAATACGTACGTGGATCGGTAGTACGGCTGCGTGACCAGGGCCAGCTCGAAGCTGCTCGGCACGCCCATGATCACGTCGCACTTGCCGGCCGTCAGGGTATTGCGCACGAAGCCGCGCCGCTGCGCGAACCAGTAGTACGCGACTTTGGTCCCCAGCTCCTTCGCCACGAGCTCGGCCAGCTTGTTCTCGAAGCCCTCCCCTTTCGCGTTGGAGAACGGGAGGTTGTTCGGATCGGAGCAGACCCGCAGTGCCGGCGGCGCGCCGAACGCGGTGGTGGCCACGAGTGCCAGCGCGGCGATGGCGATACCGCGCCTAAAGCGAGAAGACATAGAGCATCCCTCCCCGCGTGGTCGCTTTCTTCAGATCGGCCATGGCGTTGGCCATGCCGAGGGCCGCCGTGCCGTCGCGCGGATCGAGATCGCCCGAGACCACCGCGCCCGGCCAGCCGCCCACGCCGGACAGGAACGCCACGTACTGCTTGCCGTCCGGCCCGCGATACGTCATGGGCGGGGCAATGATCCCGGACCCTACCTTGAACTTCCAGACCTCGGCACCGCTGCGCGCGTCGAGCGCCTTGGCCCAGCCGTCCATCGTGCCGTAGAACACCAGGTCCCCCGCCGTGGCCAGCGCGCCGCTCCACACCGGGAACTTCTCCTTGATCTTCCACACCGCCCGTCCGGCCGCCGGGTCCCACGCCGTCACTTCGCCGCGGTGCCCGCCCGGGCCGGCGAACATCTTCACGTTCGCGCCGACGTACGGCGTGCCGGCGATGTAGTTCGCCTCCACCCCCTCGAAGTCCATGCAGAGGTTCTGGTGGGTGATGTAGACGAGACCCGTGCGCGGCGAGAAAGCCGACGGCTGCCAGTCCTTCGCACCCGGCGCGGCGGGGCAGATGTCGCGGACCACCGTGCCGACATGCGTTTTCTTCGATTCGACCTCGCGCAGCCGGCCGGTCTTCAGATCCACCCCGGCCGTGGAGTTGACGTAGCCGAACGGGTTGGCCGACAGCACCTCGCCGTTCGTACGGTCGATGATGTAGACGTAACCGTCGCGCTCCGGCCGCACCAGCACTTTGCGTTTTGTGCCACCAATGTTCAGGTCGAGCAGGATCGATTCGTTGATGGCGTCGTAGTCGTAGATGTCGTGCGGCCCGATCTGGTACGCCCACCTGGCCTGCCCGGTGTCGGCGTCGCGGGCGAAGAGGGCGCAGCTCCATTTGTTGTCGCCGGGCCGCTGGTCGGCGTTCCACGGGCCGGGGTTGCCGGTGCCATAGAAGATGAGGTTCGTCTCCGGGTCGTACGAGACCCAGCCCCACACGGTGCCGCCACCGATCTTCCAGGCCTCGGGGGGCCAGGTCTTCACGCCAAGGTCCTTGCCCTGGTCCATCGGATAGAACGGCTTGAACTCCGGTCCGATCAGGACGTCTTTGTCCGGCCCGGTGCTGTAGGCCCGCCAGACGATTTTGCCGGTGTTGACGTCGAGCGCCGTCAGCCAGCCGCGCACACCCATCTCCCCGCCGCTGTTGCCGACCAGGACCTTGTCCTTCACCACGAAGGGAGCCATGGTGATGGTCTCGCCGCGATTGATGTCGCCGAGCTTCGTGTTCCACAGCTCCTGCCCCGTGGCGGCGTCGAGGGCGATGGTGTGGTTGTCGAGCGTGTTGATGATGATCTTGCCGTCGTGGTACGCCTCGCCGCGGTTGACTACGTCGCAGCAGGCCACGCCCTGCGCGGCCGGATCGGGATCGGGACGGTAGACCCACTTCGTGGCGCCGCCGGGCTGCTTGAGGTCGAGCGCGTAGAGGACGTTGGGGAACGGCGTGACCAGGTACATCGTGTCGCCCACCACCAGCGGCGTCGCTTCGTGGCCGCTCACCAGGCCGGTGGAGAAGGTGGTGGCGGCCTTGAGCTGATCGATGTTGGTGAGGTTGATCTCACTGAGGCCGCTGAAGCGGGTGTTGGCGTAGTCCTTCTGGACCGAGAGCCACTGGCCGTCTTCGTTGGCCACGGTGGTGAAGGCCGGCAGGGTCGCCTTGCCGCTGGCCTTGCCAGACGACGCACCGGAGGCCTGCGTTGCTTCCGGCGGCGTGCTGCACGCGAGGTTGAAAATCAGCAGAAACGAAACGAGGCAGGCGATCGGTCGAAAGGCGTATTCGTCCATCAGTGATCGGTAACGAGGCCGTGCAGAACTTACGCCAGACGCAACCGTGCAGTCACGTTTGTTCCATTCCGTTGTTCCATTCCGTGTTCCGCTTAGTGCACCCGGTGGATGGTGACCTGGTTGCCCGGCGGGTGCGGCACGAGGAGCCGCTGACGCTTGCTGTCGTAGCCCATGTCGGCGGGCGAGTCGAGTCCGGCCAGGAGCGGCTCGAACGGCCCGCCGGCCGGCCCGCGAAACAGCTCGTTGCCATGCCAGCTGGAGACGACCACCGAGCCGTCGGCGAGATGCACCAGCCCATCGAGCTGCCCCCACGGCAGCTCCGCCGCATCGGCCGGCTTGCCGCCGTCCAACCGGTAAAGCTTGTTGCTGCCGAAGGTCACCACCCACAGCTTGCCGCCGATGAAATCGAGCCCGTTCGGATGCCCGAGCTCCTTCCCGCTGGCGATCTTCTGGACGGCGTCGCCGGTGATCTTCCAGATGGCGTCGGTGTTGGTCTCGACGAAGGTGGTGCCCGGACCGGTCAGGATGCCGGTATCGGACGCGTAGATGCTCCGCCCGTCGCTGGCCAGGTCGTTGATGAACGTGGCCCCCGGCAGCCGGACCTCCCCTTTGGGCGCACCAGTACGCCGGTCGAACCGCCGCACCGCCGTGATGTCGCTGACGTAGAGCGTATCGCCGGCGATGGCCAGCCCCTTCGGCCCATCCAGCCCCGTCGCCACCCACTTCTTCTCGACCGCCAGCGTCTTCGCATCCACGCGCGAGAGGAAGCCGTTGCCATC
This sequence comes from Acidobacteriota bacterium, assembly GCA_034665665.1. Taxonomy (GTDB): domain Bacteria; phylum Acidobacteriota; class Thermoanaerobaculia; order Gp7-AA8; family Gp7-AA8; genus DASWOB01. Next base: position 182 of record JAXDJK010000738.1, on the reverse strand, counting down.
GCGCGAAAGCATCTGCCCATTGATATTGCTGATGAAGTAGACGTCCTGCTCCGGGTCATACAGCACCGACTCCGGCCCCCGCAGCCCCGTGATGATCGCCTCCGCCGCCGGCGCCAGATGGCGCATTGGCGTGGGCAGCTCCGCCGCCGACGCCTGGATGGTCGTCTGCGCCCGCCGGTCGG
>JAXDJK010000737.1:0-3527 GCA_034665665.1 Acidobacteriota bacterium | reverse complement strand
CACCTCCAGGTCGAAAGGAGGGAAGGTCCACCAAAGAAGTAGGGAAGGTCCACCGAAGAAGTAGGGGCGGCCCCAGGTGAAAGTAGGGGAGCTCCTACTTTCGACCTGGAGGTGCCCTACTTCCGTTCCCACCCGCCCGCTTTTTAGTGCAGGAACATCGGCGTGCCCATCACGTCCGCCACCTTCGGGCGGTAGTTGGCCGCGTCGTAGAAGCGGGGCACGTCCACGCGTTTTTCGGCCTGGCCGGTCACGCTGATGGGGACGGCCGTGTAGCGGCCGTCGACCACCGCCACCATGTGCGCGGCATTGCCGCGTTGCACGAGGTCGGCGGCGAGGGTGCCGAAGTTCTTGGCCACGATCAGGTCGAGGGAGTCGGGGGCGCCGGAGCGCATGAGGTAGGCCAGGCGCTGGTAGATCACCTTCTCCTGCACCGACTGCTGCTCCTCGAGGAACTCCGCCAGCACGCCGCCGATGCCGCCGAGGCGCCGCTGGCCTGCTTCGTTCGCCTCGCCGTGCGCGATGACCTGGCCGTTCTTCGTGCGCGCTCCCTCGGAGATGGCCACCACCGCGTAATTGCTCGGGTTGTCGGCCTTGTCGCGCGCCAGCATCTCGTACAGCTCCAGCATGTCGAACGGCACCTCCGCGATGATGGCGCGGTCCACGCCCGAGAGATACGACGCCAGCAGGCACGTCTCACCCGAATTGCGTCCGAACAGCTCGACCACCAGGAAGCGCTCGTGCGAGCCGGCCGTCGTGCGGAGGTCGTTGATGAACTGGACGGACCGGGTCACTGCTGTCGAAAAGCCGAGGCAGTAGTCCGTTCCGAAAACGTCGTTGTCCATCGTCTTCGGGATGGCCACCACCGGCACTCCCTCGGCCTGCAGGCGGCGGGCGAAGTTCAACGTGCCGTCGCCGCCGAGCGCCACCAGCGCGTCCAGCTTCAGGAACTCGATCGTCTTCAGTGCCGCGCAGGTGAGGTCGTAGCGGCCGCGCTCGTCCGGCGCGCCTTTCTGCGAGTCGAGATGTTCCGGGATGTGCTCCCGCCGGCTGATGGCCGGATTGATCCGCGACGTGTGCAGGATCGTGCCGCCGGCGCGGTCGATGGGACGGGTGATGCCCCGGTTCAGCGGCAGGATCCAGTCCGAATTGTCAAAGTCCGGGTCCGGCATGATGTTCAGCAGGGAAGCCCAGCCGCGCCGCAGCCCGAGCACCTCGCAAGGCTCATCCATCATCCGCCAGACGAACGCCTTGATCGCCGCGTTGAGTCCGGGGACGTCGCCGCCGCCGGTGAGGATTCCGATGCGTTTCATATCAGTAGGCAGTGCGCAGTAGGCAGTAGGCAGGGGATCGAGGCCGTGGCGGCGGGGTCGTTTTCCCCCTGCCTACTGCCTACTGCAAACTGCCTACTTACTTCAATCGCGCCTGTGCGGCCTGCTCTCCCTCGGGGAAGAACACTACCTTTAACGCCTCATGGCGATCGAACCGTGCCATTCCCTCGTGAAAGTCGTGTAACGAATCGAACGTCGCCTGCACGACCCACTCCACATCGAGGCCCGAACGGAGCAGCGAGAGCATCCGCTGCCAGGTCGAATACATCCGCCGGCCGATGATGCCCTGCAGCGTCACGCCCTTGAAGATCACGTTCTTCGTGTAGTCCTCGATCGTGACCGAGTGACCCGCCGGCAAGCCGAGGAGCGAAAGCTGGCCGCCCATGCGCACGATGTCCAGGCCGAAATTGATTGCCGCCGACGAGCCCGACATCTCGCAAACCACATCCACGCCCACGCCGTGCGTGATGGCGTCGATGGCCTGCTTCACAACCTTCGCGTCCGTCGTCCGGACATTGAACGCGTGCAGGTTCCCGAAGCCGCGCGTGGCCGCCCAGCGCCGGGCCGTTTCCAGCGCGTGATCGCTCACGTCCGTCACGATCACGGTCGCAGCGCCGCTGTGCTCGGCGATGGCGGCCGACATCGCGCCGATGGGGCCGAAGCCGGTGATCGCCACCGTCTTGCCGGCCAGGTCGATGTGCTGCGTCGTATGGACCGCGTTGCCGAGGGCATCGAGGAACGCGCCCACGCGCAGCGGCACGTACGGGCCCAGCTTGATCACGTTCGAGGCCGGCACCTTCACGAATTCCGCGAACGCCCCGTCCTCGTGCAGGCCGTAGATCTTCGTGCGGACGCAGATGTGACCGTTGCCGGAGCGGCACTGCGGACACTCGCCACAGATCACGTGCATCTCCGCCGAGACGTAATCGCCGACCGCCAGCGTCCCCTCGAAGGCCCGCTCCGCACCGGGGCCGAGCGCTTCCACGAAACCGCAGAACTCGTGGCCGTAGACGCGGGGAGGGTGCACGGAATCGTGGATGGAGGGATCCCAGTGATAGATGTGCTTATCGGTTCCGCAGACGGCGGTCGCGGCCACGCGGATCAGCACCTCGCCGGGACCGGGTTTCGGCACCGGGCATTCGCGGACGGTCGTACCGTCGGGACCATCCTGCGGAGCTGATTTGACAACGGCGAGCATGGCGGCGGCGGATGCTATCACGCCTCCTGCGGCGTCTTCCGGCGCACCGAACGGTGCAGCAGATCGCCGTAGCGCGCGCGCAGCGGGAGAGCCGCGGTCACAGGCTCCGAAGCATGTTGCGGCAGGTCGCGCAGGAACTCGCCGAGAACGGTCACCAGCGTCTCCGGATCGACGGTGAAGAGGTCCTTGTGCAGCGCTCCTTCCACGCGGTGCAGCTTCTTGCGCGGCGCCCCGCACGCGTCGAGCAGCTCGTCGGCCATCGAGCAGGGGACTACCTCATCTGCCGTCCCGTGCAGCACCAGCAGCGGCACGTCGACTTTGCGGATGACTGCCTTGCTGTTGAAGAGGTGCCGCGCCAGGAGATGCAGCGGCAGGCGAGGGAAGAGCAGGCGGGTCAGGTCGGCCAGGGTGGTGAAGGTCGACTGCAGGATCAGGCCGTCAAACGGATGGCGGCGGATGGCCTGCGCCGCGATCGCGCCGCCGAGGGAGAAGCCGTAGAGCACCGACGGCAGATGCCGCGGCCGGAGCTGGTCGTGCAGCCGGGCCGCGGTCACCGCATCGGCGATGACGCCGGCGTACGTGGCCTTGCCGCTGCTTTTCCCGAAGCCGCGGTAATCGAAAAAGAGGACGTTCAAGCCGGCCTTCAGCAGGTGCGGGATCATGTCGGCGCTGAGGGTGAGGTTGGCCGTATTGCCGTGGCAGAAGAGCGCGGAAGCCACCGGCTGCTCCGCGCGGCAGTACCAGCCGTACAGCCGCTCGCCGTCCGGAGTGGGGAACCACTGCACGTCCACCGCGCCGGATGGGATTCCGTAATCGGCCGGGTCCCAGCTCTTGACCGGGTCGGGGGAAGGGGCGAAGAGCTGCGAGCGGGTGTAGGCGCGGCGGAGGATGTCGGCCGCAAGGAAGGCCGCGGCGCCCGCCAGGAGCGGCAGGGCCGGCCCGGACAAACCCGTCGAGCGCTTGCGTGTCATCCCGCGTTACGCCTGAGCAAGAGTTTTGCC
>JAXDJK010000736.1:0-12526 GCA_034665665.1 Acidobacteriota bacterium | reverse complement strand
TCAGGACCACGAGCGCGAGAACCTGTAACGCCGCCTGCCGAACGAACCGGTCGTGGCCCGTTGCTACACGAGCGACCCGATTCACAAGCATCCGCGCGGTGCCCGCCGGAATGGCATTAGCGGGAAGGGACGCGAGCGCCGCCTGGAAAAACAGCAACGCTTTCAGCCGCTCTACATTCGCGAAGCCATCGAAGGCCTCGGCGAGCCTTCGGATGGCCGCGATCTTATCGGCCGGAGACAAAGCGACCGCCTGCCGGCTGACGTCGTCGGCATCCTTCTGCAGGAGCTCGTCGAAATCGAGAACTGTTGGGCTCATGATCGCTGCGCCTTCTTCCCGAGCCGCAGGCGTTCCCGCGAATCAAGCGGAGCATTCGCGCGATCGATGGCGATGAGCACGGCGTCGGCGAATGCCGGGTCGAGGTCCAGGCTGCCGTAGGTGAGGTAACTACCCGAGTGGTCGTTGATCGCCACGATGACTCCGTTCTCGATGTCCATCTCTCCGGCGGCGACGACGTCAGCGTTGTGAAACAGTGTTTCGTGCTTCACAGCGTCGCCCGAACCCCGCTTTCCGTCAACCCCCACGTTGATCTGGTACTTCCCGTCAACGGCATAGATCAGCCTTCTGGCACGAGTGTCGGCACGTCTGGTGGAGAACGGGTAACTGCGGTCCTCCGGATCGTGAATCGTTCCGCCAATTACGAGCGTCGACAGCTCATAGACGGGACCAACGGATCCGCAATGGTCGGTTCCGCGCGCAACCCGCTCAGCCCATATCGGACCACCATCATACGAATACGCCATCTGACAATACTTCCGTCAGCTTGCCGGAAGCCGCCGGAATCTGCAACGTACGTGTACGGCGGCGGTCGAGGGCGAAGAGGAGCAGGGCGGTGATCACTACGCCGGCGAGGCCGGCGAGGAGGCGGGGGGGGAAGTAGCGGCGGGTGATGGTGTGGCGGCCGCGGGGGACGGGGATGGCGGTGAAGGCGTAGTCGGCGCGGACGTGCGTCGCGGGGTGGCCGTCGAGGGTGGCGGTCCAGCCGGGGTAGTGGTTTTCGGCGAGGACGAGGTAGCCGTCGCAGGGGGCGTCGAGCTGGTAGCGAGCGGAGTTGATGGTGCGGGTGAGGACGGTCACGGCGGCGGTGCCGCAGTTGCCGAGGGGAGCGGGCGGGGCTTCGAGGATCACGCGGGAGAGGTCGCGTTGGGCGAGCAGGAGACGGGCGGCGGAGGCGTCGCCGCGCGCCATGATGGCGCTGCTGACGAAGCGGGCCGGTACGGCGCCGGCGTTGGCGTAGAGGCGCAGGGGCTCGCCGACGATGGGCATCGTGGCGACCTCGGTCAGGCCGGGAAGATGGAGCGGGACGGGCGCGAGGATGCCGCGGACGTCGGTGCGGTCGAGGAGGCCCTTGCGGACGGGCCAGGGCATGCGGTCGATGGCGTTGACGATGCGGGCCATGCGCACGGGGGCGAGGCCGTCATAGTCGGTGTGATAGACGGAGCGGATGCCGAAGAGCGGCGCGTTGTAGTCGTCGAACGTGCGGATCTGAAACTGGGCGAGCCACATCAGGTCGTCCGTCGGTGCGCGCAGGTTCGAGGGTTTGGTCGCGGCGTAGAAACGGCCGTCCTGCACCGTTGCGCGGACGGCAGCTGTCAGCGGCGGCGGGTCGTAGATCGAGCGCGGGGCGAAGTCGTTCACGCCCCAGCCGGCGATGAGGAGGTCGGCCGCGACCACGGCGGCGATGGCCCACTCGCGGCGCGACCACACCGCCACAGCGAAGGCAGCAGCGACCAGTGCGGCGTGGACGGAGACCAGCGCCAATGCAATGGCCGCCATGCCCGCGACGCCCGCCAGCGCCTGCCGCGCACGCGGACGCTGCGCGTACTGCACGCCGTACGCGGCGAGGATGGCCACCGGCAGGAGCGCGGCGATCTGCGCTTTTACCGGATACCGAAAGATGGTCACCAGCGGCACGTAGTCGTAGATCAAGCGGAAGCCCGGCAGGTGCTTGCCGAGGGACAGCAGCAGCGCGAGGACGGCGAGCGCGGCCAGCATCGGCCGTTGGCGTGCACCGCAGGCGGCCAGCAGCAGCAGCGGGATGCCGAAGTAGATGCTGATGATGTATGGGTAGCCGCCGGTCTCGTACTGGCGGCCGGTGTAGCGCGCATCATCGAGCGAATCGGTGTCGCCGAAGTAGTGCGGCACGACCAGCTCGGGCAGCCGTTGCGGCGCGACGGACCAGGCCGTGAACGTGGCGTACGGCAGGCCGCTGCCGCGCGAGGATTCCGCGAGTACGCCCGTGGCGGGCAGCGTCTGGAGAAGCGAGAAGCCGGCCGCGCCGGCCAGGAGGAAGGCGATGGTGACCGCGGCGCGCTTGCGCGGCAAGCCGGGTGCGAAGACGAACCAGACCGTCAGGACGACGAACATCATCGCGGTCAGCTCGGCCGCGCCGCCGTAGAGCGGCATGGCCGCGGCGACGGCAGCCGGCAGGAGGGACCGCGACTCGCGAATGGCCCTCTGCGCGAGGGCGATGGTCGCCGGAATCCACGGCAGCCCGAGGAGCAGCGGCGTGAGGTTCGCGCTCGAAAGCGTGAAGCCGCAGAACGCGTAGCCGATGCCGGCCACGAACGCCGCGGCCATCGAGAGCCCCGAATCGCGGGCCAGCCAGTACGCGGCCACCGCGCAGAAGAGAACGTGCAACACCAGCACGAGGTTGAACGCGGCCAGCACCGGCAGCACGAGGTAGAGCACGTTCGACGGATGCAGCGCGAAGTTCGACGGGTTGGCGAGAAATGGCACGCCACCCTGGGTCATCGGATCCCACAGCGGGATCTGCCCGGAACGGAGCGCCGCCGCGAGGAAGAGCCGCTTCGGATAGAACAGCCGGTACAGATCGCGAAAGTAGAACGTCTGCGTGCTGAGCGGCTGATAGAAAAAGGCGCCGACGAGCAGCACGTAGAGCCAGACGGCGCGGCTGCGCAACGCGGTCACGCCCGTCGCCTCTTGCCGCCGAACTTCCAGGAGTTGCCGTTGCGGTGGATCACGTACACGCTGGTCGGATCGACACGCGGATCGCGCAGCCACTCGTCGATGAGCGTGCGGCGCAGGTAGACCGTGCGCGGCGTGACCAGCTGGTCGAAAGCCACGTGATGAAAGAAGCGGAACGGCTCGCGCGCGATCCAGAGCGTGTAGGCGCCGAGGGGGAAGCGCCGCGCAAACGCCGGCACATGGCGCACCAGCTTCGCGTACAAAAAGTACGGCACCACCAGCGGCAGCGCCACCGCGTACTTGGTCAGCCACCACGGCAGACGCGACACGGCGCGACGGATCGGATCGACGAGCCAGCGGACGATGGCGTTTCCTTCATGCGCGTAGACCCAGCAATGGAACCGGCTGCCGGGGCGGGTGTGGCGCAGCACGGCCTCAAAGCCGCGGCCCGGCTCTGCCAGGTGATGCAGTACGCCGATGCAGTAGACCAGGTCGAATTCGCCGAGGGACGCGGTGGTCAGATCGCCGCGGTGCAGGTCGAGGATGCCGGGCGGCACGTCGGCGAGATGCTGTCGCGTGCGGGCCAGCGTGTCGCCCAGCTCGATCCCCGCCAGCCGGCGCGGAGCGAGGCGCGCGGCATGCGCGAGGAGCGAGCCATTGCCGAACCCCAGCTCCAGCACCTCCCCGCCGGCAAAGTCCGCGGCCGATAAAGGCTCCATCCACTCATCGAACTGGGCGCGCGTGTAGACGCTGCCGATGTGATTCCACGAGGTCGCGAACGCCTCCGCGGTGCGGGCGTCGTCGCTCACCCATCCTTCCTTGCCAGCGCGTAGAGCTGCGCACCGCGGCGCCGGGCATTGAAAAGGAAAGCCGTGCGCAGCGCGAAGCAGAGGAAGCGGGTCTTCGCGTCGTACGGTTGCTCGCCGCCGAACCGTTCCATCGATGCGTCGGCATTGCGGTTGGCCCACCACTTCGAGAGATCGTGAAACGGGAAGCCTTCGTTCCACACGCGCAGCGGTGTCCAGCCACTCCCGGCGAGCAGCGCGCCCATCGTGGCAGCATCGAAGTGCTGGACGTGTCCGACCCGTCGCTCCGTCTCGCGCAGCGGTCCGCTCTGCGTGGTGAGCACCAGATGACCACCCTGCCGCGCCAGTGCATGCGCGTTGGCCAGGAGCATGGCTGGGTCATCGAGATGCTCGATGACCTCCGAGGCCACGATCACGTCGAACGTGGCCGCAGGTGTGAGCGGCGCCTGCAGATCGGCTACGGTCCAGGTCATGTCCGGCAGGCGCAGGCGGTTCTCCTCGATCTGGCGCGAGGCGAGATCGAAGCCGGCCAGTTGCGCGTCCGGCAAGGCTTGGGCAAGCTCTTCGAGCAAGCGGCCGTTGCCGCATCCGAGATCCGCGAGTGATTGGGGCGCGAGCCTGCGGACCAGATCGAGGATGCGCGCTACGCGGGCTCGCGGCGCGGCCATGTAGCGCCAGTAATCCTCGCGGGCCGGCGCCGCCGCTTCGTAGTAGTCGCGGTTCCGTTCCGTGCTGCTCATCCGGTGGCGAATCGACGATACCACAGCGTAAACATCAGCACGTTCAGCAGGCGTTTGCGCTCGTCGCGGCGGCCGCGATCGTGGTTGTCGAGCAGCCGTTCGACGGCGCGCGGCGCGAAGAATCCGTCGCGTGCAATGAGCTCCGGGGCCAGCGTGTCGCGCAGCAACTCGCGCAGCTCGCCGCGGAACCAGCGCGCCAGCGGCACGCCGAAGCCCTTCTTCGGCCGCGCCGCCAGCTCCGGCGGAAAGTGCTTCCTCGCCCACTCGCGCAGCACCCACTTCGATTGCCCGCCGCGCAGCTTCTGATCGCGCGGCAGCGCGTCGGCGAAGCGGACCATCTCCAGGTCCAGCATCGGCACCCGCACCTCCAGCGAGCTGGCCATCGACGCGCGGTCGACCTTCACCAGCACCTGGTCCTGCAGGTAGAAACGGCGATCAGTGCGCAGCACCGCCTCGAACGAATCATCGACGCCGCGCGACGGCTCGTGCCAGAGCGCCAGCAGCGCCTCCTGGGCGCGCGGATCGAACGAGCAGAGCGCATCCGGCAGTTCCTCCGCCGCGAACGACCCCAGCCAGCGCTCGTTCTGCACGATCGGATCGCGCGCGGCTCCGTCGAGGAACTTCTTCAACTTGAAGTCGAACGACAGATTGCCGGTCGATACCGGCAGCAGCGCATGCGCCGCACGGGAGATCCCGCGCCGCAGCCCTCGTGGCAACGTTGCGTACGCACGGCCGGCGCCGATCATCCGGTGCGTCGGATAGCCGGCGAACAGCTCGTCGGCGCCGTCGCCGGAGAGCGCTACCTTCACGTGCTTCCGCGCGAATCGTGACAGCAGCAAGGTCGGAAAGATCGACCCGTCGGCCAGGGGCTCGCTGGTGGTCCGCGCCACATCCGGCACCAGGTCCAGCATGGCCCGTGAGGTCAGGCGCTCCGTGTGATGGTCGCTGCCGATCGCGCGGGCAGCCATGTCGAACCACCGGCTCTCGTCGAAGGTTGGATCGTCGAAAGCCACCGAGAAAGTCGAGATCCGCCCCGCCAGATCGCTGGCCACGCGGGCCACGATCGACGAATCGATCCCGCCGGAGAGGAACACGCCCACCGGCACGTCGGCGATCATCTGCCGCGCCACGGCAGCGCGAAGGACCTCGTCGAATCTGCCCGACGGCCGCTCCGGGATCGCGCTGCCGAGGAACCGCTCTGTGACGCGGCCCTCACGCGTCACGTGCAGCGCCCAGCCGCCCGGCAGCTTGCGCACTCCGCGCACCATCGACATCGGACCGGGCACAAAGTCGAGCTGGGCATACGCTTGTAAGGCGGCACGGTCCACCTCGAACGGCACCGCACCGGAGCGGACGATCGCTCCCAGCTCCGACGCGAAGACCACCCCGTGCTCCGTCTCGCTCCAGTACAGCGGCTTGATCCCCATCGCGTCGCGCACCAGCCACGCATCGCCGCTGCGCTCATCCACCAGCGCCAGCGCGAACATGCCGTTCAGCCGTGTGAAGGCGGCCTCCCCGTCGAGCAGATACAGGTTGAGCACGACTTCCGTATCCGACGCGCTGCGGAACTCCATCCCCCGCCGCACGCACTCGTCCCGCAGCTCGCGATAGTTGTAGATCTCGCCGTTGTAGGAGATGTGCGCGAGCCCGCGCACGTCCGTCATCGGCTGCGCCGCCGCGTCGGAGAGATCGATGATGCTCAAGCGGCGATGGCAGAGGATTGCGCCGCCGTGCTGTTCGATCCCCTCGCCGTCCGGACCGCGGTGCGCCAGCTCCGCGTGCATGGCCCGCGCGATCCGCATCGCGTCGCCGCGTGCGGCCAGCACGCCGGCGATGCCGCACATCAGCGCTCCCCGCCGCGCTCGTCCACGAAGCCCAGCGACTCCACGATCTTGTACGAGCGCTGCCCGCCCACGTGATGCAGCACGCGCATGTTCAGCTCCGCCAGGAGCCCCGACATCAGCGACAGCAGCGCGGCTATGTACAGAAGCGTCATGATGAAGATCATCGGCGTGCTCTCGACGTGCCCCAGCACGAACGCGCGGTACGCCACCAGCCCGAAGGCCGCAGTGCCGAGTGTGAAAAACAGCAGCGCCACCTTGCCGAACAGATAGGCCGGCGACGCCCCGTACTGGTTGAGCATCTTCACCGTCAACAGGTCGATCAGCACCTTGCCGACGCGCTCGAGTCCGTACTTGCTCGTGCCCGCGTGCCTCGGCCGGTGCGACACCGGCAGTTCCGTCACCCGCGCGCCCTGCTCCTTCGCGTATGACGGCAGGAAGCGGTGCATCTCGCCGAACAGCGCCACGTCCTCGATGTAGCGGCGGCGGAAGACCTTCAGCGTGCAACCGACGTCATGCACTTTGAAGCCGAGGGAGCGGCGCATCACGTAGTTCGCAATCGCGGAGGGCAGCGTGCGCGTCCACGGATTGTCCTTGCGCTGCACCCGCCAGCCGCAGACCACGTCGGCCTGGCCGGCCAGGATCGGCTGCAGCAGCTTGCCCACATCCGCCGGATCGTTCTGCAGATCGGCGTCGAGGAACGCCACCAGATCGCCGCGGGCCGCGGCAATGCCGGCCGACATCGCCGCCGTCTGGCCGCGATTCGAGAGGAACCGCAGCGCCCGCAGCCACGGACGGGTCGAGGCCAGCTCCTGCAGGAGACGCCACGAGCCGTCCCGGCTCCCGTCATCGACGGCGATCACCTCCACGCGCGCCGGGATCGACGGCAAGGCCGCCTCGATCTCCGCCAGCAGCGGCCGGAGGTTTTCCTCCTCATCGAAGAGGGGAATGACGATCGAGAGGAGCAGTTCCGCCGCCGGAGCGATCTCCTCAGTGGTCACGGGCGGAGCATGCAGCGGCGGGCAGGGAGAGTCAAGGAGCGGTGACGGAGGGCTGACGAAGGATGAATCGCACGCGGCGGATCGTTGCACCATGCGGTGAACCGGTTCCTCCTCTCCCTCGCGCTCGCTCTCGTCGCCTTTCCGCTTGCGGCGCAGTACGTCCCGCCGGTGCCGATCGGCGTCCGCGGTGACGGAACGGTCCGCAAACCGAAGGCGCCGATCCCCTTCCCTGCCGAGGACGAAAGCTGGATCCGGGTGCGCTCCACGTACTTTGACATCGTCAGCAGCGCCGACGAGGGGAAGACCCGCGGCATCGCCGAAGAGCTGGAGAAACTCACCGCGGCCCTCACCCAGACCAATCCCCGCTTCAGCCGCTCGCCGGTTCCCACCCGCATCTTCGTCTTTGAGAAGCGCAAGGAGAGCCAGCCCTACTTCGACCTGCTGGTCGGCCGCGAGAAGACTCCCGTCACCGGCCTCTTCATCCGCCACGAGGGTGGCGGGACGATGATCATCGACAGCGAGCGGCGCTGGAAAGGCGACCGCACCCCGCTGCACGAGCTGGTGCACGACCTGCTGCGCCACAGCGACCTGGTGCCGCCGATGTGGTTCGAGGAAGGGCTGGCCGAGTACTTCAGCAACACGTTGCAGCTGCCGGGGGAAGTGCGCGCCGGCAAGCGCATCGACGAGCACGTGCGGCTCCTGAAGGGACGTGTGCCCATCCCCCTCGATGAGCTGTTCGGCCTGACCATCGAGTCCGCCGCCGCGACCACCCCACAGTTTTACGCGCAGAGCTGGGCCGCCGTGCACTGGCTGATGGACCTCGACCGCACCCGCATTTACGATTTCCTCGCAGACCTCGAGCGCGGCACGTCCGTGTCCGACGCGCTGCAGCGCAACTACCACCGCACCCTGAAAGACCTTGACTACGCCATCCGCAACAGCGGCCACGACGAAGTGGTGCGCATCCCCGTGCCACCGGTCGAGCTCAAGACCGACGCGGCCGAGCTGACCCGCGCCGACATCCTCTTCGAGCTGGGCCGCTTCCTCTCCCACATCAGCGGCGCCGAGACCGAGCGCGACCGCCACTACCAGGGCGCGCTGCAGGCCGACCCGAATCACGCCCGCACCCTCGCTGCCACCGGTAACTTCGAGCGGGCCGCCGCCGCCGATCCTCGGAATCCCGAGATCCTCCTCGACTACGCCGAAACGCTCATGACCACCGCCGTCGGCTCCTTCGCGCAGGTGTTCGAGCCGGAGCCGGAGGACGAGCCGACGTTCCGCAAGGCCCGCAGTCTCGTGGAGCGCGCCCTGACCCTCCCCGCCGTCGAGGAAGGCCGAGCCCGCGGGCTCCTCGGCACGACCTACACCGTCGAGACCGACCTCTCCCCGGGCATCCCCCATCTCGAGCGCGCCAACGAGCTGTTGCCGGGACGCGTCGACTTTGCCCTGCACCTCTATTCGATGTACCTCCAGACCGGCCAGCGCGCCAAAGCCGACGCCCTCTATGAGCGCGCCTTCGCCCGCGCCCGCGAGAAGCAGGTCATCTTCGCCGCCAAGAACGCCCTGCTCCGCTCCGAGGCCCAGCGCGCCAACGCCCTGGCCCGCACCGGCAAGTACGACGAAGCCGCCGCCGTCGTCCGCGCCCTGGCCACAGAGACGCCCGACAGCATGGCCCGCGGCGAGCTGGAGCGGCAGGCCGAGCAGCTCGAAGCCATCGGCGCCGTGAACCTCCACATCGCGCAGTACAACCAGGCCGTCAGCCTCTCGAACACGGGGAAGACCCGTGAGGCCATCAAGGTCCTCGATGAGCTCCTGGCTGTGGCGAAGGACCAGTTGGTCATCCGCGACGCCACCAAGCTCCGCAAGGAGCTGCTGAAGCGCGCGAAGTAACGGCCGGGGAATGGCCCGCCAGCCTCGCGCGATATACGCTTGTGCGAATGCGCACCTGCTCTCTCCATCAGCTGCACGTCGTCACCTACGAAAACGGGATGAAGCTGCAGCAGAAGCTCGTCGAGATGCGGCAGCGCGAGGAGCTCGACGATCAGCTGCTCCTCCTGGAGCACCCGCCCGTGATCACCCTCGGGCGCGGCGGCGACGCGAAGAACCTCCTGGCGTCGCCGGAAGCGCTCGAGGCGGAGCACGTCCGCTTCTTTGAGACCACCCGCGGCGGCGACATCACCTACCACGGCCCCGGCCAGGTGGTCGGCTATCCGATCCTGCACCTCGGCGAAGGGCGGCGTGACGTGCGCAAGTACGTGACCATGCTCGAAGAGGTGCTGATCCGCACGGTGGCCGAGTACGGCATCACGGCTGAACGTGCCGAGGGCAAGCGCGGCATCTGGGTCGGCAACGACAAGATCGCCGCCATCGGCGTCCGCATCGCCAAATGGGTTACCTCCCACGGCTGGGCGCTCAACGTCAACACCAACCTCGAGCACTTCCGCCTGATCACCCCCTGCGGCCTGCACGGCACCGGCGTGACCTCGATCGCGCGCGAGCTCGGACGCGCCGTGCCGATGGACGAGGTCCGGACCATCCTGGCCGCCAAATTCGCGGAGATCTTCGAGCGCGAGCTCGTGCCGCGTCCCGAGACTCTGCGTCTGGTGAAGGTGCTGGTCCACGACGGGGACCGTGTGCTCCTCCTGCACCGCAAACCCGAGCGCGGGCACTTCTGGCAACCCATCACCGGCACGATCGATGACGGTGAATCGCCGCTGCAGACGGCACGCCGGGAGCTGGTCGAGGAGACCGGGAATCGCGGCGAGGTCGAGGAGCTCGGGTTGACACAATCCTTCATGATCGAATCGCAGTACCTGGAATCGCGCTACCCCGCCCCGATCATCGCCAGCGAGGTGCTCTACTCGGCACACCTCGACGCCCGGGCGCCGGTGGTCATCGACCCGGCCGAGCATGACGATTACGGCTGGTTTACCTTCGCCGAGGCGTATGAAAAGATCCGCTGGACCGACGACCGCGAAGCATTCGAGCGGTTGCAGCAGGCGCAGCACGCGGCCCTCGCCGTGATGACCACCACATGACCACTCCGATCAACAAACGCGCAGGTATCCGTCCCGAATGGCTCAAAGTCCGTGTGCCGGGCGACTTCCAGTCGCTGCCGGTGTCGCAGCTCATGCGCGACCAGCGGCTCAACACGGTCTGCCAGGAAGCGCGCTGCCCGAACATCTTCGAGTGCTGGACTGCCGGCACCGCCACGTTCATGATCCTCGGCGAGATCTGCACGCGCCGCTGCACCTTCTGCGCGGTCGGCCGCGGCAACCCGCTGGTGGCTGACGCCGATGAACCGCGCCGCGTGGCCGAAGCGGTGAGCAGCATGGGCGTCCGCCACGCCGTCATCACCATGGTCAATCGCGACGACATGCCCGACGGCGGCGCCGCGCACATGGCCGAGACCGTCCTGGCCGTGCGCGAGCAGACCGGCGCGGCCGTGGAAGTGCTGATTTCCGACCTCGACGGGAACCACGAGGCCCTGCGCACCGTCCTCGGCGCGCACCCGGAAGTGCTCGCCCACAACATCGAGACTGTCCCCCGCCTCTACTCCGCGGTCCGTCCCGTGGCCAGGTACGAGCGCTCGCTGGACATCCTGCGCTGGGCCCACGACGAGCGGACGGACGGGATGCTCACCAAGTCCTCCCTCATGCTCGGCCTCGGCGAGACGGACGACGAGATCCTGGAGGTGGCCCGCGACCTCCGCGCCTCCGGCGTCGACATCTTCACCATGGGCCAGTACCTCGCCCCCAGCGAAAAGAACCACCCGGTGCGCAAGTACTACACCCCGGCCGAGTTCGAGGAGCTGGGCAACCAGGCCCGGGCCATGGGCTTCCACCACGTGGAATCGGCCCCGCTGGTGCGCAGCTCGTATATGGCGCACCGGGCGATCGGTTGAGGTCAGTTACAATCCGCCCCTCATGCCGCGCGTGACCTTCGCTGACGCCGGACAAAGCGGCGAGTTTCCGGAGGGAAAGACGCTCCTGGCCATCGCGAAGGAGCTGGCCGTGCGGGTCAGCAGCGTCTGCGGTGGCGACGGTGCGTGCGGGACTTGCAGGATCGAAGTCGTAGAAGGTTGGGAACGGCTCTCACCGCCGACGCCCGACGAGACATACAAGGAGCTGGAAGCGCCGTACCGGCTGAGCTGCCAGTCGAAGCTGCTCGGCGACGTCGTGATAAAAGTGGCAAAGATCGAATAGCCGCCGTGCCGGCGTGCCTGACGGAGTGAACATGACCGCAGTCGAAACCCCAGTGGCAACATTGTCCGAACAGCAGCTCGGCCTGCTCTACCAGTACACCGTCGAAGCCTACAAGACCTTCGAGAAGCTCGCCGAGAGCCTCCCCAACCCGATGACCGCCTCGATGTTCAAGCAGTTCGCCGTCGACGAGCGCGCCAACCGCGACCTCATCGAGATGAAGATCGTGGCCGGGAGCAAGGCCCGCATCCGCGCCACCCTCGGCTCGGACATGATCTTCATGGACATCCTCGAGGGCGAGCTCTCCTACCGCGAAGCCTCCGAGTTCCTCATCGGCCGTGAAAAGACCATGCAGAAGCGGCTGCGCGAGCTCATCGCCGCCGCCACGCCGGTCGATCGCAACTTCCTGATCTACCTCGAGACCGTCAAGCGCGCCCACATCGTCGAGATCGAGCGCGAGCTGGAGCTCATCAAGGGCGACGCCGAGTGGTGGAAACGCGAAGACGCCGAAACCCTCATCGTCAACGGTCCTCACCAGGGATGAACATCACCATCGCCCCCGACGCCGCGCAGCATCTCGAGCAGGAGCTCGACGGCCGCGTCCTGCGCATCGCCTTCACCACCGGCTGCGGCGGCTCCGGCTACCGCCTCAGCTACGCCTCCGAGCCCGTCGACGGCGACCGCATCATCGACGTCGGCCCCGTGAAAGTGGCCATGGACGACATGTCCGCCTCCCGCCTCGACGGCGCCGTGATCAACTACGACGAAGAAGAAGACGGCTACCTCCTCGATCACCCGGATGCGGTGACGGCAGTGTGGTGTGGGTAACGCCTAAAACGCGCCGAACTACGCGGAGCGTTTGGAGTGCGGCGCTTTCCCGCCGCTTTTGTACAGCCACAGGCGCTGCTGGTGACTGCGCCGCGTGTCCGCCGCTGTTTGGAAGGCACGAG
>JAXDJK010000735.1:0-5972 GCA_034665665.1 Acidobacteriota bacterium | reverse complement strand
AACCATGACGGCATCGGCTACTCCCCCACCGCATCGGCGCGCAGCGCGAACAGCTCGCGCAGCTCGCGGTTCGACATCTCCGTCAGCCACGCCTCGCCCGTCCCCACCACCCGCGTGGCCAGCTCCTGCTTCCCCTCGATCATCGCGTCGATCTTCTCCTCGAACGTCCCGCCGCAGATGAACTTGTGCACCTGCACCGACCGCGTCTGCCCGATCCGGAACGCGCGGTCCGTGGCCTGATTCTCCACCGCCGGATTCCACCAGCGGTCGAAGTGAAAGACATGATTCGCGCGCGTCAGATTCAGCCCCGTGCCGCCCGCCTTCAGCGACAGCAGAAAGATCTGCGGCCCGTCGCCCGCCTGTTGAAAACGCTCCACCATCTCATCGCGCTTCGCCCGTGGCGTACCGCCGTGGAGGAACGGCACCTCCATCCCGAACTGCTCCTGGAGATACGTCTGCAGAATGCCGCCCATCTCCGCGAACTGCGTGAACACCAGCGCCCGATCGCCGCTCTCCACCGCCTCCGTGAGCATCTCGTAGAGGCGCGTCACCTTCCCCGAGCGCCCGTCGATCGCCGACCGGTCGCCGAGGAGCTGGCGCGGATGATTGCAGACCTGCTTGAGCTTCGTGATCGTGGCCAGCACCACGCCCTTGCGGCCGATCCCCTCCGCATCCGCGATGGCCGCCTCCGCATCGCGCGCCACCGCCTCGTAGAGTGACGCCTGCTCCTTCGTCAGCGTGCAATAGACCTTCATCTCGTTCTTCTCCGGCAGGTCGGCGATGATCGAGCGATCGGTCTTCAGGCGCCGCAGGATCAGCGGCCCGGTCAGCCGGCGCAGCGACTCGATCGCATCCGGATCGCGGCGCGTCTGGATCGGCAGGAAGAAGCGCTCCCGGAACTTCGAGATCGTGCCGAGGTAACCGGGATTCAGGAACTCCGCGATCGACCAGAGATCGCCGATGTTGTTCTCCACCGGCGTCCCGGTCAGCGCGATGCGCAGCTCCGCCTTCAGCGCGCGCGCCGCCTTCGACTGCTTCGCCTCGGAGTTCTTGATGTTCTGCGCCTCATCGAGGATCACGCCCTTCCACGGCACGTCCGCCAGCAGCGACGCATCGCGCACCAGCAGAGAATAGCTCGACACCACGATCGCGCTCTTGGCTGCACCGGCCGCGAAATCCTTCCCGCGACGGCGCCCCGCGCCATGGTGCAGCAGCACCGGTAACGACGGCGTGAACCGCGCCGCCTCGCGCAGCCAGTTGCCCGTGACGGACGTCGGGCAGATCAGCAGGATCGGGCCTTTTTGCTCCAGCCAGCGCTTCTGGATCAGCGCCAGCGTCTGCACCGTCTTCCCCAGACCCATGTCGTCCGCCAGCAGCGCGCCGAGGCCCGTGCCGGTCAGGAAATCGAGCCATGAGAATCCGCGCGCCTGATACGGCCGCAGCGAGCCCTCGAAGCCGGCCGGCGGCGGCAGCTCCTCGAGCTCGCGCGTGCCCTGCAGCCGCTCCAGCATTACCGCGACGGCCCCGTCACCTTCCACGCTCTCGACGGCCAGCATCTGCGCACCCGCCGCCGTCAGATCGAGAGTCATCCGCACTACATCAGCGAGGGCCAGCTGCTGCCCCTTGGCGCGGGCGAAACGGATGGCCTCCTCGATCTCCGCGGACGTCAGCTGCACCCACTCCCCGCGCAGCCGCACCAGTGGCGTCTTCATCCGCGCCAGGGCGCGCAGCTCCGCCAGCGACAGCAGCTCCCCGCCGAGGGCCACGTTCCAGCGCACGTCCACCAGCTCCTGCAGCGACAGGCCCGCTGCCGACTTGAACTTCGGCGCGCGCACGGTGGCCTTGAGCGACAGCCGCTTCTTCGTCCCCTTCCCGCTCCACCACGATGGCAGGAACACGCCGAATCCCGCGCTCTCCAGCGCCCCCGCATCGGCCGCCAGGAACGCGAACGCGCCGTCAACGTCCGTCTCGATCGCCGACGGCGCCGGCTGGCGCAACGCCTCGTCCACCCGGCTGCTGATCGTCCCCGCCTGCGCCAGCGATCCGAAGATGAACCGCTTCGCATCGCCGCGCCCGCGCTGCAGCAGCCGCCGCACCGCCGTGGCCTCCGCGCCTTTCGCCTCGCTCTTCCACACCAGCGCCAGCGGCAGCAGCAGGCTCGGATCATCGATGGCCTGCAGCAGAAAGCGGATCGTCCAGCGCTCGCCATCCAGCGGCGGCTCTTCCAGACGGAACGCGATCCGGAAGTCGAACAGCGCCTGCTCCGCCACCGGCCGCCGCCACTCCACCAAGGTCGTCCGCAGCGCCGCCAGCTCCGCCGGATCGCCGCGCAACTCCCCGTCGCGCGTGGACAGCGCGGCCAGCCAGCGATCGTGCAGCGAGACGCCTTTCGCCGTCACCATTCCACGGGTGCGCATGAGGCGGTCCACGATCGAATCGACGAACGCGCTCACCGTCACGCGTCGATCGGGGGCAGGCGGCGCATCGTGCTTCGTTCCGAACGCCAGCAGCACCGGCGGCATCCCGCGCACCAGCGAGGCCAATTGCTCGTGCTCCCCCGCCGTCGGCGCCGCAATCCACCGCGCGAACCACTGGCGGTCCGCTTCGTCGGCCGACGGCAGCACATGCCCGCGACTCACCAGCGCCGCCGCGAACCGCATCGCCGTCGCCAGGAAGGCCAGGTCCGCTCCCACCAGCACGCCCGGCGCGATGAGCCGTTTCCCCACCACATGCGCCAGCAGATCCAGCGCATCCTCGGCCAGGACCGCCTCAACGGACCACGCCTCGATGCGCGTCTGCTCCGGCGGCGGCACCTCGCCGATCAGCGGCGACGACGGCACCGGCTGCTTGTTCCGCGCCGGCAGCCAGCCGATGACCGTGCGCTCCTCGCCCGCCACCGTCACGCCACCCGCCGCCAGCGCCTCGCGAAGGCGCTCGCCCGTGGCCCCGCACCGCGGCGGCGGCGGAAGATCGAACTTCTTCCGTGGCCGGCCCCGCTTCGCCGCTACCGGCTCCACCTCGAACGGCACCTCGCCCCAGAGCGCGACCTCCCCGTTCACCAGCGCCGCATGCAGGACCAGCATTGGTGGGCATTATAAGTAGCCCATACTCGGCACCGACACCGCGCTGTTGCACCGTCGTCTTTACGCCACGACAAAGCGGCGCCTGAGGTCGCCGTCAGTCCAAACCAGCCTACCAAGCACGAGCGGTTGACCGACGCGGAGCGTCCGGAGCGCAGGCGTCTCGCCGGCAGGGCCGTGGACGTCCCGTCCGCGCGCGCTCGGGACGGCGGTGCTGAAACAACGGTGTTCTCACTCGCGCTACCGCTTCACAATCGCCCCGTCCTTCATCACGAACGACACCCGCTCCGTGGCGGTGATGTCGGTGAGCGGGTTGCCGGGGACGGCCACGATATCGGCGAACTTGCCGGCGGTGAGCGTGCCGATGGAGTCGGCCATACCGAGGAGCGCGGCGCTGTTGGCGGTCGTGCGGAGCGCGGCGGCCGGGGACATCCCGAGGGAGGTCATGAGCGCGAACTCGTGCGCGTTGAGGCCGTGGCGGGAGACGGCGGAATCGGTACCGAACGCGATCTTCACGCCCGCCTTCAACGCATTCCGAAAGAGCGTGTCGCGCGAGGCGATCGCGGCGCGGGCCTTGTTGGCGATCGAGGCCGGGAACGAATCGAGACGCGGCTTGATCGACTCGGCGGCCATGAGCGTCGGCACCAGGTAGATGCCTTTGTCGCGCATCACTGCAAGCGTGTCAGGTTGCAGGAACGTGCCGTGCTCGATCGAATCGACGCCGGCGGCGATCGAGATCTTCGCCGCCGCGTCACCGTGGCAATGCGCCGCCACTTTGCGCCCCCACAGGTGTGCCTCTTCGACGACGGCGTTCATCTCGTCGCGCGTGAGCTGCGGCGTGTCCACCGGGTCCGAGAGCGACAGCACGCCGCCCGACGGCATGACCTTGATCACGTCTGCGCCGTACTTGATCTGGTAACGCACCGCGGCGCGGCATTCGTCGGCGCCGTTGCAGATGCCGTCGATAGGCCCCGACTGCGGCAGCCCTCGGGACGGCGGAATGGCCTCGGAATCCCCATGCCCCCCGTCGCGCCGATGGCATGCACCGCCACGAGCATGCGCGGCCCGACGATGTATCCCGCGGCGATGGCGTTGCGCAGGGAGACGTCGATGTAGTCGTCCGAGCCGACGTCGCGCACGGTGGTCACGCCGGCTTCAACGGTCTTGCGCGCGAAGGTGGAGGCCAGCAGCGCCTGCTCCGCCGGATGGCGCATCAGCCCCTCGAAGTACTCGCGATAGAAGTTCTCGCCCGACTGCCCGGAGAGATGCGTGTGCGCGTCGATGAAGCCCGGCAGCAGGGTCACGTCGCCAAGATCGATCTCCGCGCCGGCCGGAATCGCGCCGCCGATCGCTTTGATGCGATCACCTTCGACGATCACCACGGCGTTGTTGACGATGTCGTTGCCCGTCCCATCGAACATCCGCGCCGCTTTCAGCGCGACCACCCGCGGCGGCGTAGCCGCAGGTTGCGCGAGCACGGAGACGGCGAGGAGAAGCGAGAGCGCGAGCAGTACGGATTTCATGGCGGGGAAAGTAGCACGGGATCTTTGCTACAACCATCGGCCGCGGCTTCATAGACCGCAAGAGACAGCGACGCCAGCGCGATCGCCGCCAGGTGCCCGCCGACGATGTCGGAGATCCAGTGCTTCTCCTCGATGAGGCGCGCGATCGAGGAGGCGACCGGAATGGCCATCGCCGCCGGAAAAGCCAGGGCCGGGTGGGCGCAGCGTTCGCGGGAGAGGACGTACGCGGCGGTGAGGGCCACGGTACTGGTACCGAAGGCGTGGCCGCTGGGGAAGACCGGGTGATCGACGGGCCGTCCCGGCGGCGCGGGCGGCTGGGGCAGCAGGTCGTCGAACACATGATTGAGGGCCGCGGCCGCTGAGGCGGCGGCGAGAATGGCGCCCGTCCCGAAGATGCGCGACGGCAGATCCTCTCCCCGCTTGCGTGAGGCGAGCACGTACACGCCCGTCAGCGCCGCGGCCGGCACATACGTCCACCACTTCCCGATCGGCCCCGCCGCTTCCGCGGCCTCGCGGGCGGGGTGGCCGGGACGAACCGCGGTCTGGTCGTGCACCTCATGGTCGACGCGTGCGGTATCGCGCCGCGCCACCGCTCGCGCGATCAGGGCGAAACCGGCCGCAGCAGCGATGCTGGTGGCGAAAAGGAGCGGAGCGCGTGAGGAGCGCGACGAGTCGGTCACACGGCTTACTTAGCGGCTTTCGTACCCGGAGCGTTCGAGCGCTATGCCGGGAGCAGGAGTCGGTTCGCGGCATTCCGGGCCAGATTCCGGCTCGCGTACGACGCGCAGAGGGTGCCGTCGTCGAGACTCCAGTCCCACTTCTCCTGACGCTTGTTCTCGACCTTCTCCGCGAGCGCGATCGTGTCGACCGGGCGCTCCCGCTCGCAGGCGGTAATGGCCTCGTGGAGAACCTCGACCGGAATGCGCGGCGCCGCCAGGGCAGGACCTTCGATCGAGACGGTCAGGTCGCCGGCGTTGAGCTGTTGCTCGAGGGTGTTGAGCGCAATGTCGCCGATCCAGGGAAAGTAGAGGGTGTCTTCGCCCGAGCGGACGTAGGAGCCGCGGTGCAGCTCATAGCGGCGGAAGTTTTCGCGTCCTTCGCGGAGGAGGTCCGCGGCCCGGGCATCGAGATACCGCGGCACATCGTCGGTGGTGTAGATGGCCAGCATCTCGCGGCGGACGCGGTCGTGGACGTGGCCGCGCGGACCGGCGTCGAAAACCGGCAGCCGGCCACCGGCAGCGGGCAAGAGATCGATGACTAGTTTGTCCTGGTCGACATGGACGACCCGCCATCGGCGGCCGGCGAAGATCAGGAACGAGCCTTCCTTGACGGGGTTGATGATCGGGAGCGTCCCGAGGGTCCGTCCGCC
>JAXDJK010000734.1:0-4071 GCA_034665665.1 Acidobacteriota bacterium | reverse complement strand
GCCGCCAGCGGATTGTCGCCGCGGTGAAGCTTTCCCTGTACCTTCACCAGCTCCACTGCGAATTCGTGCGTCTCGTCGCCGCCACCCGACGTCGTGAATTCCTCCGAGGCGAACGGATTGCCGGCCGCGTCCGCGACTGTCACGCGATAGCGACCGCCGGGCTGCTCGCGAAGCACCACCGTCCCCTCGCCGGCCGCACCTTCGAAGACCGGCGCTGCCTCGTACCGGTTCGTCACCGGTGACGCACGTTGCACCCGGAACAGCCAGGGGCCTCCCTCCGGTGCCGTTGCCGGAGAGACGCGGAGTGTGAGTGTTGACGGCGGCTGCAGCTCGATCGGCCGCCGGAGCTTCGTCTCCACCTCGGCATACACCTGGAGCGGCGACACCACCGCCTCCGCCAGTCCCGGATGGCTGGCCTGCAGCACATAGCGGCCCGGCGGAACGTCGGTCAGCTGAAAGAAGCCGTTCTTGGCCAGGACAGCCGAGGCCACGGGGCGGCGGAGGCGGTGCGCCGTCGTCCCCGAGCCCGCCACCTCGAGGAACAGCTCCACCTTCCCCTGGCCCGGCTGAAGGGCCTTCCCGCGCGAGGTCACGAAGCCGGACAGCGCCGCCCCTTGCGACAGCGCGAACGCACCGAGATCCTTTCGCGCAGCGGCGGTCACCGCCACGCCCCAGCGATACGCGGGCACGTAGCCGCGGGGGCGAAAGACCAGGTCGAGCGTGCCGGCCGGCAGCTCACAGGAGAACGTCGCATCCTCTGCCAGCACACAGGGTGTCTCCGCGGAGGGCGGCCCGGGCAGCGTTCGCGCCCCGGGCGGCACGTCGACGACCACCGACAGACCCTCCGGCCTGCGACTTCCGGTCGGCGTCACCAGGTGGCCGGTCACGCTGCCGGTGCGAACGAGCGGGACGGTCACATTCAAATCGGCGTCCCGCACCTCCACCACCACCGGTGCCGCCCACCAGCCGGGCAACGCCACGGTGATCGTCCACATCGTCCGCGCCGGAACGGCGAACGTCAGCGGCTCCGCCCGATCCGTCACGGGCTGCGACAGCGGCGCCTGCGGGCCCATCACCGGACGCAACGTCACCGTTCCGCTGCTCTCCGCCGTCCCGGCCGGTGCGGCCAGGGTCACGTGGACCCGGCGAAGGGGCGCTTCGTCGCCTCGTGCGGCCAACGACACCGCCAGAGCGAGGACGATCGATGCAGCGCGAGCGCGCACTAGTAGTACGAGCCGCCGCAGCTGAAGCAATCCGCTGGACAGGCGCCGCCGCTGGTGCACGTACTGCCGCCGGAGCCGGTCCCGCCGCCGCCACCGCCCGAGCCGCCGCCGGTATTGCAACCGTTCCCGAAGCAGCTGTACATGCAGGCCGGCGGGCTGGTCCTGCAGATGACCGCCACGAAGAACCGCGCGATGGTGCAGGAGGTCTCGCCGTTCTCACCATCGCTGGGATTCACGCAATCGGCAGTGACGAGCGAGATATCACTGCAGACGTAGCACGAGTCCGTGTATGTATAGCTCTGCGCCTGCGCACCTGATGCCGCGAATATCCCAAGCATGGCCATGAAGAGCATGCCGATGAGCCGTGCTGCCACTGCCGGTGACCGTGGATTGACGGTTGTGTTCTCCATACGCACGGAGTGACGGAAGTAATGCGAATGCCCCCTATGCGTTCCTTTACTCGTATGGGACGGTTGTATCGCCGGTTCGCCGTCGCCGTCCAGCTCGCCCTGTCGCCACGTAGTGCAGTCCCACAGTGGACCCGCATGCGGTAACATCGACGATGGATGGAAGGAGATACGGCTACGCGTGCTCAGGGTGGTATCTCGCGCGCGCCGTTCGAGACCCTGTACGATACCTACAGGCCATTCCTGCGGAAGCAGGCCATCCTGAAGTTCCACGTTCCTTCGACCGACGCGGACGATCTGGTCCACGATGTCTTCGCAACCTTTCTGTCCAGGCGCAGTGAGATCAACGATCCGCATGCCTACCTGCTGGGCGCCATCTGCAACGCGTCGCGGAAGTACTGGCGGGACGACAAATCGGCCGGAGCGTCTCCTCTGACCGATGCCTGCAGTGCATCCACCAGAGAAGCCGTGCACGACGACGTCGCACGCGCGGTGATGCTGGGAGCGACGCTCTCCCGCCTCGGCGCGACTTGCCGCGACACGCTCTATCGCTTCCACGTGCTCGGTGAGCGCGCCTCCGCCATCGCGGCCAGCCGCGCCAAAAAGGAGAACTACATTTTCCGACTCCTCAATTACTGCCGGAACCGCGCGAAGGAGATCTATGAAGGGCTCAACGATGCGGCCTGAGCGCGGCGAACATCTCAGCGACGCCTCGATCGGGCTCTACGCGCTCGATCCCACGCTGCTGCCTGAACAACTCGCGGTCGAAGATCACCTGCGCAACTGCAGTGACTGCGCGAACCGGCTGGAGGACGTGCGCGCGTTCGATGCGATGCTGACCGATCCGCAGAACTGGCCCGGACAGCAGGACGATTCTGCCGCCGCCGCGCTGCTGGCCTTCGAGGAGCGATCCGCTTCCGAATACGCGGAGGCCGTGGACCTGCTGGAGAAGTGGGAGGAACCGGCATCCGCGTCGGAGTTCGCATGGGCTGCCGCCACGATGCAGAAGGCGGCTTCGTACCGCACGGGCGGGGTCGTACGAAGGCTGTGCGAGCTGGCCAATGACATGTGCGAGCGGCAGCCGCTGTACGCATTGACCCTGGCGGAGGCGGCCATCGCCATCAGCGTCGGGCTGACGGAGGCGATGTACCCGCGCGGCATCGTTCACGACCTGCGCGGCGAGGCGCTGAAGGAGAGGGCGAACGCACTCTGGATCCTCGGCCGTTTCGCCGAAGGGTTGGCCACGCTGGACGAAGCCGAAGCGGTTTACGCAAACGTCTCTCCCGGAGTGGGCATTGTGGCCGTCAATTACATACGTGCCTGGATTCACGTGGAGCAGGAAAATCTTGAGGAGGCGGAGCGCCTCGCGCGAGAATCGGAAAGAGAGGCCCTTCACCTGGGATTGATTGATCGCCAGCGGAAGGCTCAGCATGTACTGGGGATCGTCGCTTTTGATCGTCACGACTATCGATCAGCGCTTCAAATATTCGAAAGTATTCTTTCCGACGCGACACGCCAGCACGATTTCTTATGGATCGCCTTTGCATCACTAAACGTGGGGAACTGCTGGATCGAGCTCGCCCAACTTCCTGCAGCGGATCGCGCGCTGCAAACAGCTCTGACTCACTTCACTCGTCTGGGTCTTTCCGGAGAGATCAGCCGCACCCGGTGGGCGATTGGCAGGCTTCACTACCTGCAGGGACATGGGGCGGATGCCACAAATGAATTGCGTGCGACGGTCCGAGAGCTGACCACCCATGGGATGCTGTCGGACGCGGCCACTGCTGCTGTCGACTTGGCCGAGGTGCTGGCGGCCCGCGGTCGCCTCCGCGAAATCCCGACCATTCTGGATGGAGTCAGCCATGCATTCCTGATGGCGGGCAAGGTGAACAGCGCGCTGACAGCGTTGGCCTACCTGAAGGAAGCGGTAGCGGCCGGCGAGCCCTCGCCGGTCCAGCTTGCTCATGTCCGGAAGTTCGTCTCACGCAGTGAGCATCAGCCGCACGTCGCTTTCCTGCCTCCCCGTCCGTCACTGTAAGGTTTCAACCCTCTTTCGCACTCCCCACGCCATCAGAGGGCGCCCTCCTACTGTCGTCGGGTCATCCGGCGGAAAGGAGGGGTATATGAGACGTGTATTCAGCCGCAGCCGGAGGTTTGCCGCGCTGCTTGCTCTGGTCACCGTCCTCATCGCGCAGGGAGCATTTGCAGCCGACCGCGAACGTGGTCACGACAGGAGCATCCGGGATCGGATCGAGACTGCCAAGCACTTCATCATCAGCGTTCTCCACCGCCTCGGCGGGCCTCCTGGCGAGGACTAGCGAGACCAAGCTCGAACTGTCGCTGGTCACCGGCGGAAAGGAGAGGTATATGAGACGTGTATTCAGCCGCAGCCGGAGGTTTGCCGCGCTGCTTGCTCTGGTCACCGTCCTCATCGCGCAGGG
>JAXDJK010000733.1:0-4343 GCA_034665665.1 Acidobacteriota bacterium | reverse complement strand
CGCTTCGCGTAGTCCACCGCGCTCTTCGCGAGAGGCCTACGACCGCACGAGCAAGCTGGCCGGCACTGCCGCGATCTGCAACGGGGGCTGGATGTTCACCAGCTCGCCGTCTACGGAGACCCGCAGCTTCCTCCGCCCCGTATCGATGCGCAGCTGCGCGGTGCGGACGCGGCGGAAGCCGGGGACGTCGGTGATCTTGCCGCGGAAGTATTTGGCGGCGGCGCGGATGAACTCCCAGCGGCCCATGAAGGAGAGGGTGTAGATCGACAGGCGGCCGTCGGTGAGGGTGGTCTTCGGGGCGACCATGCCGGTGGCCTCGAGGTCGTAGGCGTTGACGGAGACGACGAACATCTGCGTGCGCAGGGTCTCCACGCGGCCGTCCATCTCCACCACCAGGTTCACGTGCGGGAACTGGTGGAGCGCGACCCGGATGGCCTTGAGATACGCCCGCCATTTGCTGTGCGTGGAGCGGAACTGCTCGCGATACGTACTGATGGTCGGGTAGAGGCCGAGCATCACGGAGTTCAGAAAGTACGTGCCGTTGATACGTCCGACGTCGATCTGGCGGATGGAACCGTTGAGCGCGACTTCGAATGCGGCCCGCCACTCCAGCGGCAGCCCGAGGTCGCGGGCCAGGTGATTGACGCTGCCGACCGGCACCACACCGAGGACCCCTTCGGTGTTGACCAGGGCCTGCAGCACGTGGTGCACGCTCCCGTCGCCGCCCGCCACCAGAAACGAGCGGAGGCCCGCGGCGAGGGTTTCGTGCACGATGGCGCGCACGTCGATGCCCGGCACGACCTCCACCAGCCGCAGGCCGTTCTCGGCCGCGAGCGTGCGCAGGCTCGACTCATCCGGCGGGCTGAACGACCCCGCCCGCGGATTGAGGAAGAGCACACCTCTGCGTGGATGCTGCCTCACTGGGTGACGTCGAACATCTTCCGCAGCGCCAGCTCCGCCGGGACACGAATGTCTTCCGGGACCTCGATCTCGTAGCGTCCGAACTTCAGCGAATCGCGTACGTCCTCGAGGCTGGTCACCTTCATGAACGCGCAGAGCTTGCAGCCCTTCAGGAACTGCTTCTCCGGCACTTCCATGGCCAGGCGGTCCGACAAGCCGCACTCGGTGACGATCAGGAAGCGCATGGCCGGGCGCTCCTTGGCGTACCGCACCATCCCGGAAGTCGAGAGCACCGCGTCCGCCAGCGCCGCCACGTCACCACGGCACTCGGGATGGACGAGGATCTCCAGCTCGGGATCGGCCAGGCGGATGCGGTTGATCTCCTCGGGGGTGATCTGCTCGTGGACGTAGCAGTAGCCCTCCCACGGAATGATGTTCTTGTCCGGCACCTGCTCGGCCACGTGGCGGGCCAGATTGCGGTCCGGCACGAAGAGGATGTTCTTGTTCGGCAGGGTGCGCACGACCTTGGAGGCGTTGGCGGAGGTGACGATGATGTCGGAGAGCGCCTTCACGGCGGCGGTGGTGTTGACGTAGCTGACGACCGCCAGGTCGGGGTA
The DNA here is from genome assembly GCA_034665665.1 of Acidobacteriota bacterium. Lineage (GTDB taxonomy): Bacteria > Acidobacteriota > Thermoanaerobaculia > Gp7-AA8 > Gp7-AA8 > DASWOB01. The sequence goes on along the minus strand of JAXDJK010000733.1, from coordinate 2,826 downwards.
CTGCTGCTTCAGTTCGTCGATTCGCGCGGCGAGGTCCTCGGCCGGCGCGCTATCGGCCAGCTGGCAGCCGGCCATCATGTTCGGCAGCAGCACGGTCTTGGCCGGGTTCACGATTTTGGCCGTTTCGGCCATGAAGTGGACGCCGCAGAACTCGATCACGTCGGCGTCCTTCACCTCGGCGGCCATGAGGGCCAGCTCGAGCGAGTCGCCGACAAAGTCCGCGACCTTCAGGATCTCTGGCCGGTAGTAGTTGTGGGCGACGATGATCGCGTTCCGCTCCTTCTTGAGCGCGCGGATCTCGGTATGCAGCGCCTCGAACTCCCGGACTTCCTCCTCCGAGTATTCGTAGGTCGTGACGCGGCTGAGCTCTTCGTAAAGCGTTGACATATCACCCCTCTAGCGAATTTGGCGCCAGCAGAACGACGGTGGATCCCCATCCCCCGCCGGTCGGATCGGCATCATGAAAGTCGAGCACGAAGTCGAGTGAGCCGAGGAGCGAGCGGATCCGTTCCCGCTGCACGCCGATCCCGCGCCCATGGATCAGCCGGACCTGTCCCAGACCCCTGGCCCGCGCCTCCAGCAGATACTCCCGCGCCACGTCCTGCACCTCGGCGGGCCGGAACGGGTGGAGGTCCAGCGTGTCGGTGATGGGGATCTCGATGGGTGCGTCGGCTTCCATTGGCATCCTCGGCGCGATTCTATCCGCGTATGCGATACTGCCGCCCACTCTAGGAACGAGGTTCTCTCGAAATGGTCCTGTTCAATCACGCCACCCGCGAGATGACGGCCAAGATCGTTTATTACGGTCCGGGTCTCTGCGGGAAGACGACCAATCTGATGGTCATCTTCGACAAGCTCGATCCAAAGTCGAAGGGCAAGATGCTGTCGCTGGCGACCAAGACTGACCGGACGCTCTTCTTCGACCTCCTGCCGGTGGACATTGGCAAGGTCGGTCCGTTCAACCTGAAGATCCAGCTCTACACCGTGCCCGGGCAGGTCTTCTACAACGAGACCCGGAAGCTCGTGCTGCGCGGGGCCGACTCGGTGGTCTTCGTGGCCGACTCGCAGCCGGCCATGGTGGACGCGAACCGGGAGAGCTTCGCCAACCTTCTCGAAAACCTCGAGGAGAACCAGATCGACCCGAACGACACGCCGATCGTGATCCAGTTCAACAAGCGCGACATCCCGGGCGTCCTCCCGGTGGAACAGCTCCAGGAGCAGCTCGGCTTCGAGGGCTATCCGTATATGGAGGCATCGGCGCTGCGCGGCGACGGGGTCATGGACACCTTCAAGCTGGTCTCGAAGATTACGGCCAAGCACCTCTTCAACCGCCTCAAGGGCGGCAAGAGCGAGCCGCTGAAGAAGGCGGCACCGGCGGCTTCCTCGTCGTCCATGCCGGCCAAGGTCACGGCGAAGGCGCCGGAACCGGAACCGGAAGAGGTAGAAGCGCCGCTCAATCCGTTCGCGGACTCGGTGCCGATGACAGACGACGAGCTGGCCGATTCGGTCCCGTTCGCCGACGCAGCCGCGGCGCCCGCGGATTACGAGAACGCCGAAGAGATCTCGCTCGACCAGCTGCTGGCGGGACGGGAGCGTCCCGGCACCTTCTCCGGCAACGTGCCGCTTCCCGTGATCGAGGAAGTGGAAGAGCTGGGGGCGGAAGAGCTCCTGCCGGCGCCGGACGACGTGGCGGTGGCGGTCCTCGACGAGCCGGTGCCGGTGGTTTACGCCGACACGGGAGCCGACACGCGCGTGGGCGAGCTCGAGGCGCAGGTGAAGTCGCTGGAGGCGAAGCTGGCCATCCGCGATTCGGCGCTGCAGTCGATCCTGCGCGAGCTGGACGAGCTGCGCGATCGCGTCAGCGAGCAGTTGCAATAGGAAACGTTTCGGGATGATTTTGTAATCGCGGTCACGGACCGCGACGTCCCGCGTCCGTACAATCGGTGCTTCAAAACTATCGGTGCTTCAAATCAACTCGGAGGAACCCAACTATGCGCCGCACTCTCACTGCCGTTCTCTGCCTTACGTTCGTCTTCGCCGGCTGTAAGGCGAAGGAGCTGGCCAGCAAGGCCGCAATCTCCGCCGACCTCGAGAAGCGCGGGACGACGGACCTGATGAAGGAAGTCGCGAAGGACGAGTACACCGCGCCGGAAGACGGGCGGCTCACGGATGCGCAGGTTCAGATGTACCTGAAGGTGCGCGAGCACGAGAAAACGATCGCCAAGGTCGCCAAAGCGGAGATGCAGAAGCACGCCGAAGACGCCAAGAAGGCGGGCGAGAAGTCGATCGCCGGCATGATGGACGGCTTCAAGGCCCTCGGCTCGGCCGCCGATTTCGCGACCGCCGACATCCGCGCCTCCAAGGACCTCGGCTACAACTCCCAGGAGTACCTCTGGGTGAAGGGCCAGATTCTGGCCGCCAGCACGTCCGAGATGGCCGAGAACTTCAACAAAGCCATCAGCCAGAACTTCGACAAGGCTTACACCGAGGCCAAGAAGGCCTATGACGAAGCCAAGGACGAGCAGACCAAGAAGCTCTACGCCGACATGCTCGCCGGCTACGACAAGACCAAGCAGGAGATGGCCCAGCAGGCCCCCGCCGCCGACTCCGCCACCACCTACAACCGCCAGCTCCTCGGCAAGTACGAGAACGTCCTCAAGGCCTACGCCACGGAACTGGCGAAGTACGAGGAGAAGGACGGCGACGTCGACAAAGGCATGGCCGAGATGCAGAAGAACCTCGCCAACGCCGGCAAGAAGTAGGTCGCTCCAAGAGCGCGCCAGACTACGCGAAGCGTTTGGAGTGCGGCGCTTTCCCGCCGCTTTC
>JAXDJK010000732.1:0-3271 GCA_034665665.1 Acidobacteriota bacterium | reverse complement strand
CGGGACGAAGGTGAAGTCGCCGAGGAGGCGCTGGAGAAACGGCAGCTGCACTTCCAGCGAGTGCTCGCGGGCATGGGCGCGGGTGTCGGTAGCCAGCATCGGACTGCGCTGCATCAGCGCGTCGGCGAGGGGCGTATCGACCATCACGTCGCCGAAGGGTGTGCGCCACGCGCCGTCGCGGTTGATCGCGGCGAAATGTCCGAGACCTGTGTGATTCGGGCAGAGGATGATGAAGCGCTTCGGCAGCTCCGCCTGCCGGTAGAACGCCGCCGCGACAGGGCCGCTGTACATGAGGCCCGCGTGCGGGACCATGGCGCCGATGAAGCGCTCCTTCGTGCCTGACGGCGGGTTGGCGGCGAAGCAGGCATCGACCTGTCTGGCCAGCCGTTCCGGCGTTCCTTCGTAAAACGCGCCTGCGACCGCGGGAGGACGAACGTTCATGTGCAGCTCCTGCAAAAACGACAAGTGCCGCGAGACACGCTCCCGCGGCACTACCGTCGACGCTGGATCCGATAATCGCTTCGTGCGTGGGGCGAGAAGTTCACCCCTGCCGTGCTGCTCAGGTGAAGGGTCTTGGCCTGCCTCGCTGTCGAGGGGCTGTTCGCCTCCATTCCAACGTCGTTATTCGTAATTTGCCAGCGTCATGCCAGCTCACCTCTCGAATGACGGACCGTACAGCACCGCGTTGAGGAACACCGGCAGCGTGGCCCGCCAGAACAGCCGGTAGTGTGGCTCGTCGGCGAACGTCACCACCTGTCCGCGGCCGAACGGCTCGTTGACGACATAGACGGCGCCCTTCATTCTCTCGAGGGACTCCGGCCAGGCCACGCCGGAGATGAGCGGGTTCTTCGGATCGATGGTGAGGATGTTGTCGACCGCGTGACCCACCGGCTGGTAGGCGTTGGAGCCTTCCACCAGCACGGCCGGCGGGCGTGGCACGCCGAAGGTCAGATAGGAACGGGTGTTCATGGTCGTGCGGAAGGCGGAGCCGGGGATGCGGTAGTCGTTGTAGCGCTGATCGGTGACGGGCGTCTTGTCGTCGTCCTTCTTCTTGGGCGCTTCCCACGGCTTGAGCTTCGAGATCTCGACATCCTTCTCGCGCAGGAAGGCGTTGGCGCCGCCGATCGCGACGATGGTGCCGCCGTCGCTGACCCAGGCCTTGATCTTGTCGACCCCGCGTTTGCCGAGGCGCGTAGCGTAGTTGCCGTCGGGGAAGACCAGCACGCGGTACTCGCTGAGGTCGAGGTTCGCGAGCGAATCGAGCCCCAGGGTCTCGTGCGGGATAGGGGTGTCGACGTCGAGCGTGTGCCAGAGCATGCCGTAGGACGTCGCGGCCACGCCGGGTCCGCCGACGAGGCCGATCTTCGGATCGCGCACGTGGTGAACGCGGTCGGAGCCGAAGGAGAGTCCGCCCACCCAGCCGCTCTCGAGGGGGATGACGGTGGCGCCGGTGGCGGTAACGACACGCTCCAGCGTGGCGTCGAGCGTCGCGGGGTTGTTGCCCTTCAGCACCACCAGCGAGCCGCGCGAGAAGGTGCGATCGCCCGCCGGGGCGTCGCTATCGATCACGCTGAAGTTGACCTTGTTCTCCAGGAGCTGGCCGGCCAGGCGGTAAACATTGGGATCGAGACCGTCGATGACATAGCCGTAGGAGGCGGTGCGGAAGGCCACCGGCGCCGGCTTGCGCAGCTCGGTCGTACCGGTGACGGCCGTCTGCGTGACGTAGGCCTCGACGTTCATGGCCAGCGGGAGCGACCAGGTGGTGAGGTCGTAGAACTCGTCCGGCTCGTCGGCCGCGGCTTTGGCCTTCTGTTCGTCGAGGAAGGTCTGGTCGAGCGTGCCGGATTTTTCGAGCAGCGTGTTGGCGAGCCGGCCGTACGGCTGGCGCGTGGAGACTACGGCGGTGCCGACCGGGAAGCTGCGCGATTCGGCGTCGTCGCGATCGAGGCGCGTGGCGCGCATGGTTACGGGCGCGGTGAGCATGTCCACGCGCACGTCCTGGCGCTGCAGGAGGTCGACCAGGTACGGGAAGTTGGGCGAGTTGGGCAGGAGCAGGAAGACGTTCTTGCCTCCCTCCATCTGCGAGCGTGCGGCGTCGTAGGTGTACATCAGCAGCGCTTCGCGGTTCGCCGCGGCGGTGCGCACGGTGGCCATGCCGGTGGTGAAGTGGCGCATCAGCCGGTCGTTGAGGGTGATGCTGGTGCCGTCCTCGCGGCGGTAGGTCGTGCCTCCGCGTCCGCCACCGGCCACCTCGTAGGTCATCCCCACTGCGCCGTGGAGTGAGGGCCAGGCGTCGCCGTAACCGGGATAGAAGAGGTCGAAGGTCTCGGCCACGAAGAAGGGCCAGCCGCGCTTGGAGAACTCGGCGGCGTTGGCGCGGCCGAAGACTTCCAGCCAGTGCTCGACGTCGGAGGGGAGGTTCTGGTTGATCGGCTTGGCGTCGGGCGGGAAAAAGTACGACGACTCGGCGCTCATCTCGTGAAAGTCGACGAAGACCTGCGGGTTCCACTCGCGATAGGCGGCGATGCGGGCCTGGGTCTCGCGCTGGGACATCCAGGTCCAGTCGCGGTTCATGTCGATCATGTAGTGGTTGTAGCGGCCGCCCGGCCACGGCTCCTGGTGCTCGAAGGCCTGCGGGCTGGCGTTCGCTTTGGTGCCGCGGGTGCGGCGGTACCAGTCGGTGTAGCGCTCGCGCCCGTCCGGATTCAGCAGCGGGTCGATGATGACGATCAGGTTGTCGAGCACCTGCGGGTTGCGCAGGAGCTCGGAGGCGACGAGCATCCCCGCTTCGGCGGATGACGATTCGTTGCCGTGCACGCCGAAGCCGAGCCAGACGACGGCCGGGGTGCTGCGTGCGATCTCGGCGGCCCGCGTGGCGTCGACTTCGCCCCTGGCGAGCGAGGCGACGTTGCGGCGGATGCTGTCGAGCGCGGTGCGGTTCTTCGGCGCGGTGAGGGTGGCCAGCATGAGCGGCCGGTTCTCGTACGTCTCGCCGATCTGGCGCATGGTGATGAGATCGGAGCGCCGGGTCAGCTCGTCGAAGTACGCAAGGATCCGGTGATGCGGCGTGAACCGCTCGCCGAGCTTGTACCCGAGAAACTCGTCGGGCGTCGGGATGGCGGCTTGTGCGGAGGTTTGCGCGGAGGTGACGGCGGCAAAGCAGAGGAGGAGCGCGGCAAGGGCGACGCTACGTCGAATCATGGAGCGTGATTGTATGTAAAGTTCCTCGGAGTTCCTCGGGGTTCCTCGGGGTTCCTCGGAGTTCCTCGGC
>JAXDJK010000731.1:0-3829 GCA_034665665.1 Acidobacteriota bacterium | reverse complement strand
CAACGACGCCGAGATCGAAGCGGTCTACCGTTCCGTCGACGAAACCTTCGGCCGGCTTGACGGCCTGGTCCACTCCGTCGCCTTCGCGCCACGCGAAGACCTGGAGAACGAGTTCATCAACACCTCGCGCGAAGGCTTCAAGATGGCGCATGACATCTCAGCCTTCTCCCTGGTGGCGCTGACGAAGGCCGCGCTGCCGCTCTTCGAAAAGTCCGGCGGCGGGTCGGTGCTGGCGCTGACCTACTACGGCGCGGAAAAAGCGGTCGAGGGCTACAACGTGATGGGCGTGGCCAAGGCCTCGCTCGAAGCGACGGTGCGTTATCTCGCGGCGAACCTCGGGCCGCGCGGCATTCGCGTGAACGCCATCTCCGCCGGCCCGGTCAACACCCTCGCGGCCCGCGGCATCAAAGGCTTCACGACCATGCTCAAGCACCACGCCGAGAAAGCCCCGATGCGCCGCAACGTCGAGCTCGAAGAAGTCGGCAACTCCGGCCTCTTCCTCATCTCCCAGATGGCGGCAGGCATCACCGGCGAGATCATGTTCGTCGACTGCGGCTACAACATCGTCGGGTTGTAGCGCGTCAACTCACGTTCCCGCTGACGATGAAGTCCGTGTTGGTGGGCTGCTGGACGCCGCCGCGTGGCTCGAGGGTCACGGCCAGGCCTTTGATCTCGGTGGAGATCGGCAGGTTCTCGATGCTGATCGAGGCGCGGCCGTTCTTGCCGGCATCGAAGACGCCGGCGCTGACCGGCTTGGGCTGGTCGGCGCGGATGAGCCAGAGCTGGTAGCTCTTGTCCTGGCCGTTCACCGGCAGGTTGTGGAAGAAGACCACCGCCCGCTTGCGTGACGGCTCGAGGAACACCTTCGCCGACGCGGATGGCGCGATGACCTGCCCCGTCAGCGCGATCTGCCGTGTGTCGTGCGCGGCCAGCGCTTCGAGCTCGGCCGAGAGCGTATCGGCCTGCTGCCGCAGCATCAGGCGCTCCTTCAGCAGGTGCTCGTTGTCGTCGTTCAGGCGCCGGACGTTCGAGGCCTGCCACAGACCGACCACCGCAAAGAGCACGGCCGCCGCGGCGGCGAGCCAGGTCATCCGCGTGACGTTGTTGCCCTCGCCCGTGCCGCCACTGCGCACCCCATCCATCACACTGGCCCGCAGTTCGGCCGGCGGCGCGACCGGATCGAGATCGCGCGCGAGCAGCGTGGCGGCCTCGGCGTACTCCTGCATGGCGCGGCGGCAGGGGATGCACTCCCCCAGATGACGGCGCAGTTCCGCCGCTTCTTCGGCCGTTGCCGCTCCCACCGCGTCGAGCGCGGCGATCGTTTCGAAATCCTCATGCGTCATGGATGAAATGCCTGCAATCTCTCTCGCAACTTTTTCATCCCGAGTTGAATCCGGGTCTTGATCGTCCCAAGCGGCTCGCCGAGCCGCGCCGCGATCTCCGACTGCGAAAGCCCCTCGAAGTATGCCAGCTCCAAGGCGTGCCGTTGCGCCTCCGGCAAGGCCGTTAGCGCGCTCCGCACCGCGATCCGCTCCTCCGATTCAATCGCTTTCTCGATGCCGGTGGCGTGCACCACGAAGGTCGAGCGCACCGACTCTTCCCGTCCCGCATCGTTCTCGCGGTCCGAGCGGATCCGGCGCGACCGCAGCCGGTCGATCCCGCGGCTGCGGGCGATCGCGATCAGCCAGGCGATCTCGCTGCCGCGCACGGCATCGAACGATCGGGCATTCGTCCACGCCTTCACGAACGTCTCCTGCAGCACCTCCTGCGCGTCGTCGGCATTGCCGAGAATGCGCAGGAGGAGCGCGTAAATCGCGGACGAATGACGGTCGTACAGCGCCTCGAAGGCGTGCACATCGCCACCAGCCACGGCGGGAAGCAGCTGTTCTGCCGGAACGCTCGCGATCATTGCAGCATCACCGGCGCACCCGCGCCGGCTCTCCAGATACGTCGGAAACGGTCATTCGGATTCAGCGGTCGCCCTGTTCCTTGGTCTCGTCCGGAAACTCCAAGTCGGTCTTGATGCCGACGCGGGTCGGCTTCCTGACGCCAGGGGAGCCCTGAGTATGGCCGGCCGACTGATCGTTGCGGCCATGCGAGGCCGAGCCGCCGTCCCAGAAGCCTTTGTCCTTCACGTGTTCCCTCGGATTTCCTGCCATGGATCGTCCCTCAACTAAATCATTGAGCTGCAATGAGATTGGCACCTGTCTAGCAGTATAGATAACTGTGAAAAAGGAGGATCAACTCGATGGTGGACAATACGAATCCAACCAGCCAGTTCCATCCGTATCAGCCGCCGGACGCTACGCCCCAGACGGGGAGCAACACCGAAGCGCTCAGCGGCGGTCTGAACAGCATTCTCAATAAGGTCGGCCTCAACAGCAACAGCATGAGCGGCCTCGGCAACACCCTCAACAACATGAACATGCGCGGCGGCATCGAGAAGATGCGCGGCATGGCGAACAAGAATCCCGGCATGGTCCTCGGCGGCCTCGCGGCCCTCGTGATCGGCGCCGGCTTGATGCGCAAGCGCTCCATGCGCGGCGTATAACAGCAACTGCAACTTCGTCTCCGAATCAGTTCCTCGGAGTTCCTCGGAGTTCCTCGGGAGTTCCTCGGCCATTCATACCACTCCGAGGAACTCCGAGGAACTCCGAGGAACTCTTCATTGTGAGTGCATCGCGTAATTCACGCGGATCTTTTTGCCTTCGATCTCACCGTACACCCGCACCTTCGTCTTGACCTTCACCACGCCCGCGGACTCTCCCTCGCCGACCAGCTCGAATTTAATGACGGTTGGCGCAACCGGCACCTCCGACTCCAGCGGAAAGGCGCCGCCCCGCAGCAGCGTCCCGGTGGCCACGCCCTGCCAGTCTTCGTTGCGCGCCGTGCCGCCGGTCGTGTTCACCAGGTTCAACGCCGCCAGCTCCGCGCCGTTCTCCGCCAGCGTCAGCGACATGATCCGCGCGCGGAAGCGCTGCGCTTCCCGAAGCTCACGAGCCGAGTCCATGAGCAGCAGCTCGATCAATCCGAAATAGAGGATGGCCAGGAAGATCGCGGCGATCAGCGCAACACCTCGCTGATTACTGGTGCGCGCGCGGCTGGAAGATCTGATCGATCGCAAGCTTGCCTTTCTTGTCGGTAGCCATCACCCGCACGCCGTACGTCCCGTCCGGATTCTCCACCGCGTCGACCGTCAGGTCCGGTACACCGTTCGCCGTCCAGACCGTCGGGATGCCCACGTTGATCGACGTCCGCTTGGCCACGCCCGATGTGCGGAAATCCCAGACGATCTGCTGGATCCCGCCGTTCTCCTGCACGCTCTGCAGGAGCAGCGTCTTCTCCGTTTGCGTGTAGCCGGCGATGGTCACGTCGAACGGATTCTTGCCGTACGCATCGAGCACGTCCCGCCGCATCCGCGAGATCAGGGCGATGGTCTGCGGGTGGCGCATGAAATTCACCGGCAGCCGCTTCTCGTAGCCCCGCATCTCCACCGTCAGCATCATCAGGATCATCAGAAACACGCCGAAGACCGTCAGCGCGATGATCACCTCCAGCAGCGTGAAGCCCGCCGCGCGGCGTTGCCTCACCACAGCCGGCTTCCCCCGGTGCTCACGCGAACGAGCTCCAGCTTCGCCTGGCGCTGGCCGCTCTTCCAGCGGATGGTCATCAGCACGTGCCGCACGCCCAGGCGCGGCTGGCGCACCGACACGATCGCGCTGTACGGCTCCAGCGGCTGCAGCAGCGTCGTATCGCTGAGGAACGTCGGCGGCGCCAGGTCCGTGCGCGTCAGAAAGTCGTATTCGATCCGCCGCCGCATCTCCGCTTC
>JAXDJK010000730.1:0-11085 GCA_034665665.1 Acidobacteriota bacterium | reverse complement strand
TTGGAGTGCGGCGCTTTCCCGCCGCTCTTGTATAGCCACAGGCGCTGACGTCATTCGTCCGCGAGGATCGTGTGTAACCCCAGCATCACCGTGGCACTGCCGAGGAGCAGGACCAGGGCGAAGAAGGAGAGGGAGTGCGACATGCTCGTGTTGACGCCCGCCTCCACGATCCCGGTGGGGGTCAGGCGGCGCAGCCAGAGCTGGATCACGTCCCACTTCCACATCAGCAACGCGGCCCAGCCGGCGGCGATGACGCCGTAGGAGATCAGCTGCGCGATCGTCAGCGGCAGGGCGGCGCGGGCGGCTTCGCTCGAGCCGCGGAGCAGTTGGGCCTTCAGCCAGAGCACGGCCGGATCGGGGAGGATGTGCTCGCGATCGCTGATGCGGGCGAAGTCGCCCATCCACGGCGTGATCGAGGCCGCGGCGGCGCAATCGACGCAGTCGGCGACGTGCATGCGCAGCGCATCCGTCCAGCGATCGTCCGACGTGGCGCGGATGACCTGCGGCTCGAAGCGGCAGGCTTCGCTCATCGGGCACCTCGGGCGGGCGCGAGGCCCTTGGTGGTCAGCAGCTCGCCGAGCCGCTTGCGGGCGCGGAACAACAGAACCTTCACGCTCTTCGTCTTCACGCCGAGGGCCTCACTGATGTGCTCATGATCCGCCTCTTCGACGTGCGCCAGCCAGAGCAGGGCACGCTCGCGAGGTTTCAGCTCGGAAAACGTCTTCATCATGTCGTGACGCAGATCGCGCGAGTCCGTGCTGCCCGACGGCAGCACCGGAGCCTCGGGCGTCTCGCGCTCCCGGCGGCGCTTCGTCTCGCGGAAATGATCCAGCGCCAGATTCGTGGCCGTGCGGAACACCCACCGGCGCATGTGCTCGTCCGAGGCCACCACCGGATTCGCACGCAGGAAGCGGAAGAACGTCTTCTGCAGAAGATCGTCCGACGCCGCGGCGTCGCCGGTCATCCGGAAGAGATACGACCAGAGGCCCCCCGCCGTGCGGCGGTAGAAGGCCTCGAAGCGCGCCTCATCCATCGGACTCGGTTTCCCCGTCCCGCGTCCGGCGTCCACCAGGAGTGGCGCCGGCATGATCATCCCGGTGAGCGACATCGATCACGCCTGGTTGAATTCGTCGCCGCGCACGGACGCGAGCGGATCGGCCGGCGTCAGCTTGTCGGCCAGCCGCAGCGAGAGCCATGTGGCGAGAAGATAGCCGAGACCGAGACAGAACACGATCGCCGCCGGAATCGCGAAATCGTCGTTATAGAAGAAGGTGAGCAGCGCGAACGCGATGCCGAGCATGGTCAGCACGACCGCGCGCGAAAAGCCGGAGATGATCCGTTCGCGCACATAGACGGCCGGTGCCGACTGCACGCCGCTGACGAACGACCGGCCTGCCGGCGACTGCAGGAACGAGATCAACTCCGGCGCCGAGCCGAAACGGTCGATGAGCTTGGTCTGCACTTCCGCCTGCACCTGCGCGCGCCGCGAGCGGTTGTAACTGACGATCGCCACCACCAGCACGACCATCAGGCACGAGCAAAAAATGCCGACGATAGGAATGAACTCCACCATTTGAGAACCTCCGATTGGATCTTTCTGGAGGCTACTACGGCGGGAGGGCCGGTTTAGTTAACAGCGCCGATGAAGTTCGGCTCCGGATGGATCTCCACGCCGAACTGTTCGCGCACCCGTCCCTGGATCATCTGCACCAGTTCCACGACCTCGGCTGCTGTGCCGCCGCCGCGGTTGATCACCGCCAGCGAGTGCTTGGAGGAGAGGCCGACGTTGCCGTGCACGAAGCCCTTGTGAAAACCGGCATGCTCGATCAGCCACGCCGCGGAGAGCTTGATGGTTCCCGGCTCGTCCCCTGGAAAGTGCGGCGCCTCGGGGGCAACGACCGCAAAGCGCGCGTAGTCGTCGGCGGTGAGGATCGGGTTCATGAAGAACGACCCATCGCTGCGCGTGTCCGGATCGCCCGGATCGATGACCATCCCTTTGCGCTTGCGGATGGCGATCACCGCCTCGCGCACGCGGGGCAGATCCGCCAGAGCCACGCCCTGCTCCTCGAGATACTTGCGCAGCTCCGGATACTTCACCGTGGCCGCGCCGTTGCGGCGCAGGCGGAAGGTGACGGAGAGCACGATGTAGCGCTCCCGCTCGATGTTCTTGAACAGACTGGCGCGGTAGCCGAAGCGGCACTCCGCATTCGTGAACCAGACCACGCGATCGGTGGTGCGGTCCAGCACCTCCACCCGCGCGATGGTCTCGCTGACGTCCTGCCCGTACGCGCCGACGTTCTGGATTGGCGTGGCTCCGGTGGAGCCGGGGATGCCGGAGAGGCACTCCACGCCGGCCCAGGCGCGGTCCACCGTGTACGCCACGAAGGGATCCCACGGCTCGCCCGCGGCAGCCTTGACCATCACAGACTCCGGGTCTTCGCTCTCCACCACGATGCCGCGCAGGTCCACCTGCAGCACCAGGCCATCGAAGCCGGCGTCGGCGATCAGCAGGTTGCTCCCGCCGCCGAGGATGAACACCGGCTGGGCATGCTCCGCGGCCCACGCCAGCGCGGCCCGCACGTCATCGACCGTGGCCGCGCGAAAAAAGAATCGCGCCGGACCACCAATCCCGATGGTGGTCAACGGCGCGAGGGGAACGTTCTGCTGCAGCTCCATCAAACTCCCGGCATGGCCTTCTTCAGCGGACGGAGAAGGAACAGCAGCACCACCGCCATGAAGAGGGCCATCGAGGCGAGGAGGATGAAGAAATGCGCGTGGCTCCAGAGGTCCCAGTACTTGGCCACGCCGGTGAGCTTGTTGCCGATGGCGGTTGCGGCAAACCAGCCGCCCATCATCAGGCCGCGCATGCGGATCGGCGCGACCTTCGATACGAGCGCGAGCCCCATGGGACTGAGCATTAGTTCGCCGAGTGAGAGGACCATGTAGGCGATGATCAGCCACATCGCCGATACCCGTTTGGTGGGCGCGACGGAGATGGGTCCGTCCGTACCGCCCTCGTAGCGCACGTACTCGCCGGGCGCCGTCGCTCCCGCGGCACTGTTCGTCACGCGCCACGCGCTCGTGCCGTCGGCGAGCTTCGTCGGCGCGGTCTTGATGCCGAGGTGCTCCCGGGCCTCGGGTGAGATCGCCACCCAGGTTTCCGCCGGCGTGGACTGCACCACCTTGAACACCGGCTTCGTGAAACCACCCGTGTTCGCGGCGAAATAGAGGATCACGAACGAAAGGCCGGTGAGCATCATCCCGATCATGATCTTCACCGGGGTGCCTGGCTCCATGTTCCGCTTGTCGAGCCAGCCCCAGAACCAGGCCAGGGGAAGGGACAGGATGATGATCCAGAGCGGGTTGATGGCGTTGGAGAGAATGCCGGGCAGGCGAATGGAGTGATCGTTGGCCCAGAACGTCAGCGAGATGGAGTTCTGGTGGAAGACCATCCAGAAAACGATGACGATCAGGAAGACCACGACCAGCGCGACGATCCGCTTCCACTCCGGCACAGCATCCATCAGGCTGGCCGCTTCGTTCTTCGGCGGCAGGTCCTCGCTCGTGGCCACCGCCTGCGGGTCGATCTTGTTCCGCACCCGGTCGGCCTGACGGACCCACTTCTGATTCACCCCGAAGACGATCAGCGAGAGGATCATGCCGATCGCGCCCATGAAAAAGGCCGGATGGAAACCCCACCGCGGCTGGATGAAGTTCGCGAGAATCGGGGCCACCAGCGCACCGACGTTGATGCCCATGTAGAAGATCACATAAGCCTTGTCCTTGAGGTGGCTGCCTTCCCGGTAGAGGTTGCCGACCATCGACGACACGTTCGGTTTGAAGAAGCCGTTGCCGATCACGAGGAAGGTGAGGGCGGCGTAGCAGACGAACAGGCTGTTCGGCACCGCCAGCAGCGCGTGACCGATCATGAAGGCCACGCCGCCCATCATGATGGCCCGCCGGTAGCCGGTCAGCCGATCGGCGATCAGGCCACCCAGCAGCGGCGTGAAGTAGATGAACATGTTGTACGTCGACACCACGGAGGAAGCGCGGGCGTTCGAGAAGCCGAAGCCCTGCACCGTGTCGCGCAGGTAGAGCGCGAGCATCGCATTCACGGTGTAGAAGCTGAACCGCTCCCACATCTCCGTCCCGAACAGGACGTACAAGCCGCGGGGATGCTTCTCGGTCGTCGAAGTGGCCATCGTTTCCTTCCCGTAACGCTCTTTTTGCGGGCCGGACGATACAAGATCTTTACCAGACGCCGGCAAAAACTTACCGTGTCTGCATGAACGCAACTGCTGAGAAGCAATGGCTCGGACACCCGCGCGGTCTGGCGACGCTCTACTTCACCGAAATGTGGGAGCGTTTCAGCTATTACGGCATGCGCGCCCTGCTGATCCTGTACATGGTCGGATCGGTGCAGCAGCCCGGCCTCGGCTTCGGGGAGCGCAAGGCCGCGCAGATCTACGGCCTCTACACGATGCTCGTGTATCTCTCCGGCATCCCCGGCGGCTGGCTGGCCGATCGAGTGCTCGGTCACTACCGGGCCGTGCTCATCGGCGGCATCATCATCTCCGCCGGCCACTTCAGCATGGCTGTCCCAGGCCTGCCGTTCTTCTATCTCGGTCTCGGCCTGATCATCATCGGCACGGGCCTGCTCAAGCCGAACGTGAGCACCATGGTCGGGTCGCTCTACCGCCGCGACGACGTCCGCCGCGACTCGGGCTTCTCCCTCTTCTACATGGGCATCAACCTGGGCGCGTTCATCGCCCCGATCATCTGCGGCTGGCTCGGCCAGAAGTGGAACTGGCACTTCGGCTTCGCCGCGGCCGGCTTCGGCATGATCATCGGCCTCATTCAGTACGTGGCAGGCCGCAAGTACCTCACGCCGGTGTCCGATGAAGAGACCCCGGGCACGAAGGCCGTCGAGACCGTGCAGGAGGTCGTCACCGCCCCGCCGCCGGCACGGAAGCTCACCGGCACCGACTGGGCGCGCATCGGCGCCATCAGCATCCTGACGCTCTTCGCGCTGCTCTTCTGGGCCGGCTTCGAACAGGCCGGGTCCAGCCTGACGCTTTTTGCCGACCGCGCCACGCGGCTCACGGTCTTCAACTTCTCCTATCCGTCGAGCTGGTTCCAGTCCGTGGAGCCTCTCTTCGTGCTGATCTTCTCCCCGGTCTTCGCCTTGATCTGGCTGAGAATGGGCTCGAAGCAGCCGTCCAGCCCGGCCAAGTTCACCCTGGCCCTCTTCTTCCTCAGCCTCTCCTTCGCGTTGATCATCCCCGCCGCGCGCGCCTACCAGGCCACCGGCACACGCGTCAGCCTGATGTGGCTGGTGGGCCTTTACTTCCTGCAGATGGTCGGCGAGCTCTGTCTCAGCCCCGTCGGCCTGAGCATGGTCACCAAGCTCGCACCGAAGCACCTGGTCGGCCTGATGATGGGGGTCTGGTTCTTCGCCACGGCCATGGGCAACTACGTGGCCGGCTGGGTCGCCGGCTTCCTGCAGGACCGCCCGTTCACGGACGTCTTCCAGGCCGCTGTCATCAACCTGGTCATCGCCACCGTGGTCCTGGCCCTACTGATCAAACCGATCAAAAAGATGATGCACGGCGTGAACTAGGCAACGGCGTCTATACAGCGCCACGTCGGTCCCTCTTACGCCGCTCCGCGGCTGGGCTCTGGGAGGCGCGTCCCGGATCCCAGGGCTGAGAAGCGCCCTGGGCTACATTCTTTTGCCGCTCCGCGGCTGAAAGACGCGCGTAGCGCGCGGTCGTTCGATCTGCCTTAGCCGCGGAGCGGCGTGAGAATGTAGCCCAGGGCGCTTTTCAGCCCTGGGATCCGGGACGCCTCCCCTAGGAACCCAGCCGCGGAGCGGCGTAAGAACGGTGAACCGGGACGGGTGGTTGCGACCCGAGACCAACGCGATCAAAGACGCGTTGCTGCCGCTACTACTAGAACGCCCGGAAGGTGGCCTCTGCGGCTTCGGCATCGGCGACGAACATCTTCGACGTGCCGGAGTTGCAGTAGGCCCAGTCGTGGCTGATGCCGGTGACCATCAGCGACTCGTCGGGGCATAGCTCGCCGAGGGCGGCGCCGAGGGTCTGGACGTCGGTGCGGTCGTCCGACTGGATCACGAACGTCGACTCGAACGGCAGCGGGATGACGTTGCCGAGGCGATCCAGCGCGTCGTGCAGCTCCGTGTAGTCCGCGCCGGGCGTGAGACTGTGGCGCACGAGCAGGAAGTCGCGGGTGGTGGTGAACTGTGCACACGCCACGAGCAGCCGGGCCTCGGGATCGAGTTGGGCTCGCAGGTAGCGCACCAGCGGCGCCGCGTGGCGGCCTTCGGGCAGGAAGACCTGCCAGCTCTGGTCGAAGTTCGGTTCTGCGCCGAGCCGCCGCATCGCATGCGACACCGCCACCGTCAGCTCGCCCTCGAAGCAGACCTGAAACAGCCTGATCTCACCCATCACACCCTCCCGCTCAAGCCTTGTTCGTGTTTATCCGGATGGCCGATGGTACCGGCTCGGTGCGAAACTCGCAACAGGAGGGCATCGTGGCGAAGCGTCCCGCGGGCCTCGAGCGCGTCCTCTTTCCCGAGAGCGGCTTCACCCGCGCCGAGGCCGTCGACTACTACCGCCGCATCGCGACGGTCCTGCTCCCCCACCTCCGTAACCGGCCGATCTCCTTCAAGCGCTACCCCGACTCGGTGCGCAACGAGTCGTTCTGGGAGAAAGACGCGCCGTCGTTCACACCGGCCTGGGTGAAGCGCTTCTCCGTCCCGCGCCGCGACGAGGAGAGCACCATCGACTACATCGTGGTCAACGACGTGCGCACCCTCACCTGGATCGCTGGAGTGGGCGGCATCGAGCTCCATCCCTTCCTGCACCGCATCCCGCACATCGACCGCGCCACGCAGATCGTCTTCGACCTCGATCCCGGTCCCGGCGCCGGCTTGGCCGACTGCTGCGAGGTCGCGCTGGTGCTCCGCGAAGCGCTGCAGGCGCTCGGACTGAAGGCGTTCCCGAAGGTCTCGGGCTCGAAGGGCGTCCAGGTCTACGTCCCGCTCAACGGCCACGGCATCGGTCACGACGTCACCGAAACCTTCGCCCGCCTCCTCGCCGAACAGCTGGCCCGCGCGCATCCGAAGCAGATCGTGGCCAAGATGGACAAGTCCGTCCGCCGCAACAAGGTCTTCATCGACTGGAGCCAGAACGCCGACTACAAGACCACCGTGGCCGTCTACTCGCTGCGGACGAAGCGCGAGCAGCCGTATGTCTCGATGCCGGTGACCTGGGACGAGATCGAAGCGGCCGAGGATCTCGAGTGGACGCCGGCCGAAGCGCTGGCCCGTGTCGCCAAACGCGGCGATCTCTTCGCGCCCGTGCTGACGACGAAGCAGACCCTCCCGGGCATCGCCTCCACGCGCCCCGCCGCGCGTGCGAAGGTGTCGACCCGGCGCGAGGCGACCACGCTGCCGAAGCCGAAATCGCAATCCGGCCGCCGCCTGTTCGTGCTCACCAAGACCGAGACCGGCAACGAGCTGTGGCTGGACATGCAGGGCAAGTTCAAGCGCTGGCTGCTCCGCCCCGATCGCGAAGGCGGCGACCGGCTCATCGCCATGCCCGCAGGAGACATCCCCATCGATCCCGCGTACTACGCCGGGCGAGTGCCCGCGGCGTGGAAGGGACGGGTGGGCATCGAGGACGTTGGCGCGTACGAGGTGATCGACGGGAGCTATGCGGCGCGGGAGTTTGCGCTGTGGTTCAGTGGGAAGGTGCTGGCGGGGGGGTGGAGGTTGGGGAAGGTGTCGGAGGATCCGCGGCATCGGTCGTGGCTGTTGGCACCGGAGAAATGTTGAATGTTGAATGTTGAATGCTCAATGTTGAATGGGCTCCGCGCCGCCACATTCAACATTCAAAATTCACCATTCAACATTCAACATTTGCTTCTCAACCTCACGCTACGACACGATGCGGCGTCGTCCGCAGGATCGCGCCGACATCCACGCGCGGGCCCATCAAACACGCTGAAATCAGCGCCCGGAGCTCTTCCACGACGACCGGCTTGTACAGCACCGCGTCGACCACCGGGCTGTCGGCGGCGCTCATCGATTGATCGCGAAAGCCGGTCACGACGAACAGGTACGTCGGCTTGACCTCGGGACGGGTGCGGAGGAAGTCGAGCACGGCCCAGCCATCGAGGCGGGGCATGTTCAGGTCGAGCAGGGCGATCGTGTAGCGGCGCGACTTGAGCTTGTCGATCACCTCGCGGCCATTCGCCACCACGTCCGCCTCCGCGCCCATCCGGTTGACCAGCCGGCCGACGGCACGGGCGATGTCCGGCTCGTCGTCGGCGATCAGGATGCGCTTGCCCGGATACGCGTCCAGCTTCGGCGCCGCCGCGTCCAGAGCGTCGCGCAACACGCCGAGGGATGGGAAGCGCTGCGACGGGTCCTTCGCCAGGCAGCGCTGGATCACCGTTGCCAGCTCGCGCGGCAGGTCGGTACGGAGCGACGCCAGGTCCGGCGCCGTATCCGCGAGCGCCACGAGCTTCATCTGCGCCAGCGACTCGCCGCGGAACGGCGGCCGGCCCGCCAGCGCGTGAAAGAGGATCGCGCCGACGGAGAACACGTCCGACGCCACCGACAGCGGCTTGTTCAGGATCTTCTCCGGCGACGCGTACTGCCAGTAGCGCGCATGCTCCGCCGGCGGCAGCACCGCCACCGATTCGTCGCCCACCTCGATCACACTCGGTGACAGCTCGCCGTGCATCCCGTATTTCGCCAGCGCCGCCGCCATCTCGCGGCCGATGCGCAGCACCTCCTCCACCGGCAGCGGGCCGGAGGCCATGAGGTTCGTCAGAGGTTGGGTATCCATATCGGTTGTCAGTTGGCGGTTGTCGGTTGGCGGTTAGGGGCTCATGCAGTCGCTGCAACGGAGGGGCCACGGCCAACGGGCTTCTCCCGCCAACCGCCAACCGTCAACCGCCAACTACTTCGCCACCCCGAGAGTGCCGAGCAGCCAGGCGTAATCCGCCGCGATCTCCCGCAGCCGGTCGTAGCGGCCGGACGATCCTCCGTGGCCCGCGCCCATGTTCACGCGCAGGATCAGCGGATTCATGTCCGTCTTCGTGGCCCGCAGCCTGGCCACCCATTTCGTCCCTTCCCAGTAGCCGACCTGGCTATCGTTCAAAGACGTCCGCACCAGCATGGCCGGGTACTTTTTCTTCTCCACGTTGTTATAGGGGTCGTAGCTCTTCATGTAGAGATACGCCTCTTTGTCGGCCGGATTGCCCCACTCGATGTACTCCTGCGTAGTGAGCGGCAGGGTCGGATCGGACATGGTGTTGATCACGTCCACGAACGGCACTTGCGCCACCACCGCCTTGAACAGGTCGGGGCGCATGTTCACCACCGCGCCCATGAGCAGCCCGCCCGCGCTGCCGCCCATGATGGCCAGCTTCTCCTTCGACGTGTACTTTTGCGCGATCAGGTCCTCGGCCACGGCGATGAAGTCGGTGAAGGTGTTCTTCTTCGCCATCATCCGCCCCTGCTCGTGCCACTCCTTGCCCATCTCGCCGCCGCCGCGGATGTGCGCCACCGCGTAGATCATCCCGCGGTCGAGCAGCGAGAAGACGTTGCTGTTGAAGCTGTCCGGGATGGCCGAGCCGTACGATCCGTACGCGTAGAGCAGCAGCGGGTTCTTCTTCTTCGCATCGAGGTCGCGGCGATAGACCATCACCACCGGGATCTTCGCGCCGTCCGACGCGGTCACGAAGTAGCGCTCCGACTTGTACCTGGCGGGATCGTAGCCGAGGACTTCCGTCTGCTTGAGGAGGGTCTGCTTCCGCGCGTCCATGTCGTAGTCGTAGACGGAGCCCGGCGTAACCATCGACTGATAGCCGTAGCGGAAGACGTTCGTCTCGAAGACCTCGTTCGCGTTCGGGCCCACCGCGTACGCCGGCTCCGGGAAGCTGACCCGGTGCGATTTGCCGCCGTCGCGCAGGTCGAACACCTCGAAGTGCTGCAGCCCCGCCTCGCGCACGCGCAGGACCATGTGATTGGCGAAGAGATCGATCCCGTCGATCTTCACCGGCTTGCGGTACGGCACCAGTTCCACCCAGTTCTTCTGCTGCGGCGCGCTCACCGGCGCCGTGACCACGCGGTAATTGATGCCCGCGTCGTTGGTCATGATGTAGAAGCGGTCGCCGCGCTGCTCGACGTAGTACTTGAGGTCCTGCTTGCGCGGGACCATCACCACCGGGTCGGCCTCGGGATGGTCGGCCGACACCAGCAGCGTTTCGTTCGTGCGCTTGCTCTCGGTGACGAGCATGATCCAGTCGCCGCTGCGCGAGCGCTCCACACCGACGTCGAACAGCTCGTCTTTCTCGTCGAGAATCAGCGTGTGCTCGGTCGTGCCGAGGACGTGGCGGTAGATGTGGCTGGACCGCTTGGCGTCGTTCTCGGTGCTGTAGAAGAGAGTCTTGTTGTCCTTCGCCCACTCCACCGACCACACCCGCGCCGCCAGGTTGCTGGTGGTCTTGCCGGTGCGCAGATCTTTCACGTGCAGCTTGTACTGGCGGTAGCCGTTGTCGTCCGTGGTGTAGGCCAGCAGGTTGCCGTCGTCGCTGACGTTGAACTCGGCGACGGACATGTATTTGTATCCCTCGGCGAGCTGGTTGACGTCGAGCAGGATCTCTTCCGCCGCGTCGACGCTCCCCTTCTTCCGCGCCCAGATCGCGTACTGCTTTCCTTCGATCGTGCGGGTGTAATAGAGGTAGTCGCCCTTGCGGTACGGCACGTTGACGTCGGTCTGCTTGATCCGCCCGAGCATCTCGTCGTAGAGCTTCTTGCGCAGCGCTTCCTGCGACGCCGTCATCGCGTCCGCGTAGGCGTTCTCGGCCTGGAGATAAGCCAGGGTCTCGGGATTGGTCTTCTCCCGCAGCCAGCCGTATTCGTCCGTCCGCGTATCGCCATGGACGGTGATCGTCTTCGGCACCTTCTTGGCGACCGGCGGCTGGATCACTTCAGGATCGGCAAAGACAGCAGTAGCAGAGAAAACGGCCATGACGAGAAACGTGAAGAGC
>JAXDJK010000729.1:0-6552 GCA_034665665.1 Acidobacteriota bacterium | reverse complement strand
TCATCGTGCTTTGCAATTGGCCGGGGACGGTCCATTCGGATGCCTCGCCACATCTTGATCCCGACCCCGATGACGTAGAGCGCTGACAGCCCTAGGGCGAAGGCGTAGTTCTTTAAGTAACTGTTGTCTTGTGGAATGGCCTTTCGGACTTCGAATGACCCCGAGTCAGCTTGAATCGACAGACGAGCCGAGACGGCCATACCTGCCATCTCTGGGAGAACCCGTGCTGCGAGAATTCGGGAAACCGGTCCCAGCAACTGTGGTCCGACGCCAGGCCAGCCGGGTAGCTCGCAAGTCCAACGGACCACCACGAGATCCACGCGATCACGAATCCCAGCCCGATCAAAGCCGGCCACGTCGGTCTGACCGCCCTCTGGATACGGTTCATGGCGTCCATCTACCCATGATTTGGGGGTTCCTATGTCACTGCCCGTTGCCGGTTACTACCGGGTCTCCCAGGCCCGCGACGGCATGCATGCCCCCGAGCTCTACGAAGACGAGATCGCCCGCTACTGCTTGTTCCGCAAGCTCGGACTCGCCGAGACCTTCTCGGATATCGATTACTCCGGCTACAAGAACCCCGACCGCCGGCCCGCGCTCGCCGATCTCCTCGCCCGCCGCAACGAGTTCTCGGCGGTGATCGTGCCCAAGCTGTCTCGCTTCGGACGCTCCATGCGCCACCTCGTGGAGCTGTTCGATCTCTTCGACCGCGACGGCATCGCGTTGGTGTTCCTTGACATGAACATCGATACCTCGACCAGTCAGGGCCGCCTGCTGCGCCACATAATGGCCGCCTTCGCCGAGTACGAATCCGACGTCAAGGCCGACTACGCGCGGGCGAACTACCGCCACGCCATGATCCAGGGCCGCACCTGGGGCCTGCCCCCGTTCGGCTACCGGGTCGAGAGCAAGCGCTACTCCATCGTCGAACCAGAAGCCGACATCGTGCGCCGGATGTACCGGCGCTACATCGAGGGTGCCAGCCTCACGCGCATCGCGGGTGAGCTGAACGACGCTGGCCTCCACGGGCGTCGCAGTGGCATGTGGAAGACCAAGCAGGTCGGACGCACCCTCGACAGCCCCGCCTACGCAGGCCTCACCTCACTCGACGGCGAGATCTTTGTAGCGCAGTGGGACCCGATCGTGGAGCGCGCCACGTGGGACGAGGTACAGGAGCTGCGCCTGCCGGAGAACCGCGGCCAGCGGGCCCGCAAGATCGGCACCGGGGGCCCGTATTTGCTGACGGGAGTCATCACGTGCGGCCTATGTGGGCGCAACGCGCATCACCATCGCAAGAAGAACCGCGCAGGGAAGGACACCTCCGCCTACCGGTGCATGACGCAACATCATGGAGGCAGATGCCGAGGCGGGGGAGTGTCGCGTGCTCGCGCCGAACGCATCGTCACCGACGAGCTCGTGCGTCGGGTCCGCTTCACGTTCGGAGAAGCCGAGTTCATCAGTGCCCGCGACGCGTGGGACAGGGCATCGCTCGAACAAAAGCGACGCGTTCTCACTACCGTCGTCGACGGGGTGGTTATCGAGCCCAAAGGACCGGATGACGCGGTTACAGCCCCACGCCGGCTGCGGATTGAGTGGAGGCCCGAGTTCAGGGAGGCTGAGCTGGTCGCGGCTCCTCTCGCGGCGCTGCAACCGAAGGACGCGGGTGACGTTCGCGAGGGTCGGGCGGAATCCCATCGCATCTCCCGCAACCAGCAGGCAACGGCTCGACGAGAAACCGCCCGGCGCCGCTACTTCGAGGAGTGGCGAGCGGTCCGCGAACGCTTGGTTCCGGATCTGACTCGTCGCAGCTAGTCCCGCGAGCTTCGAGCCAGGTAGCAGTACGTTTGTTCTATGAGCCGGATTGCCGTTGCAGGATCGCCCATCAGATCGCGCGGTCAGATGTTGGGCACCGTCGTGGCCGTCTTGGTCGCCGTCTCCATCACGTTCTTGGCGGCCGATGCCGGCTGGTCTTGGCGCCTGGATCTCGGCTTTGTAGGGGCGGACTGGGACGGGTGGCCGCTGCTCAGCGTGGCGGTGGTCGTCGCGGCCTGGGCGAATGTCTTCGCGTGGGTACGGCGGATCTGGCCCCTCGCTATCGTCTGCAGCTTGCTGGTATTCGTGGCCCCCTGGGGCTTCCTCTATCCAGGGATCTTGGCCGGACCGATCCTCGCGATCGCGGCGGGCGTGGCTTGGGCTCGCACCAAGAAGCCCGTCATCTCGTCCAGCGCCCACGCCTGACGCAGTCGGCTCAGAGCGAAGGGTCGCTTCCTCGCCCGTTGGTTCGTCAAACGCGCGTGGGCTTGGCCTCCCGTCCACCGACGCGCACGGACCCGAGCCCCCGCGACCTGCCGCGCGCGTCCTCTGGCTCCCGGCCGTGGGCGCGCGCGGACCCGAGGCCGCTTGATCTCCCCCGCCCCGACGCCCGCGTCCTTGGCCTGACGCGACCTGGCGCGCGCGGGCGGCCGCGGCCGCGCGTATCAGGAGGCAAACGCACGCAAATCCTTGTTTCCGGGCCCCATCGCGCTGATACTGCCCTCATGGTCAAACAGTCCGACGACGCTCCACCGGTCATCACCGCGCCGAGGTATCTGAAGCTCGAGGACGTTGCCACCTATCTCTCGGTCAGCGTCCCTCAGGTCTATGCCCTGGTGCGCTCCGGCGAGCTCCCCGCAGTAAAGATCGGGGGCCGCGGCGTGTGGCGGGTCGACAAAGGCAAGCTGGATACCTATCTAGAGCAGCTGGAGGAACAGACCGCGGCGTGGGCCAAGAAACACCCGCTCAACCCCCGCGACAAGAACGGCAGTTCCTAGTCACGAGCTTCGGTCTCCTCGGCGGGGACAGGCGCAGGATCGCGGCTGTATCAGCCTCGCCCCCGTCGGCCTAGTACGGCGCGATCTCCTGATTGGGAGATGGGAAATAGCGATGCCCTAATGGCGCACGTTGATGCGTGAGGACCTTCAGAGACAGTGATATTTCAGTGAGGTAGAGATGCAGGTGTGTGTGGATTGGCTGTTACCCACTATCTCGCCGGACTCGTCGCGAAAGGTAAAACTTGCGCTGTACTCGGCTCGTTCGTTAACGGGATGGGGTAATTGCAGAGGCAAGCGACATCTTCGGCCGAACCGGCAAGTGATAGATGCCTGTTCCTCCTGGATTTCTGTGACGGTCGTTCGGACGAAAGAACCATGTACCTCGATGCGTGGGTGGTCATCGATCATCGGGCATCGTGGGATGAGGAATACAGCGAAGGCAGCCTCGAACTCGTAATCGAAGTTGATCGTCGCCTCTGTGCAAACCTCTTTGCCCTCCAACGGACTCGCGGTCGCCTGTGTTGCCACCAAGCAACTAGCGAGGATAGCAACGAGGATGACGTTGACAAGAGGTTTGTTCATGGCCAGCCATCGTGGTTGCTATTTCTGAACAATGCCACCGCTCCGAAGAGAAACAGGACACCCAAAACGAACCCTGCGAGCCCGAACCAGATGCTTACTCCCATGTCCTCGGAGGAGAAGAGCAGCAGCATGAGGGAACCGAGGAGGAGCGTCACTCCTGCAAGGAAAAGGGTCACCAAGATCAGGCTCCTAAGCACCCGTCGGAAGTTGGAACGAGCTCTTGTCGCTCCTGTCATGTCACTGCTCACCATGAGTAATGGTAGATGGAGTGGTCAATCCACCGTATTGCATGCGGGCCTTCTTTCCAAGCGAACCAGCTCTGGCCCGCGTCCCTCCAATACACATGAGCGTCTCGGGTGTCAGGTCCATCTTCCATGTACCCACTGTGGCCGATTCGGGGTCGGTTCTCTTCGCCACCCCAGTAGATGACCTTGTGGTCGGCACCCATCGCCGTGGCTGATTCCTCGTCGACCAATTGATCCTCGTACGAAGCCATATTCGTCCAGTCCGTCGCTGGATACCCGTCTGGATGTTGAGCATTCTGGTAGAGCCAAAGTAAGAACTCGGACCCAGCTGTCATTTGCCGGCACTGCTTCTGACTGTCGCGGCAAAAGTAGGTGGTTGCCTTGACTCCTGCGTGCGGTGTGCCGAGTGTCGCCACGTCCTGCACAAGAAGATAGGGGGGGAAGTCAGGGTTGCCCGCTTCTGCCTGGGCCAACGCGTACCTGGTGATCAGGCCGCCCATCGAATGCGAGATGATTTGTACGTAGATGCCATGTTTCGAGTAGTCGTGATAGATCATCTTGGCGAGGTGGTAGGCGAGGTGTCGAATATCCGTGTCTGTGGTGTGTCCGTCTTCATGACCTCCGCCTGGGCTCGAAAAATGTTCATTGTGCTCGCCAAAAGCGTGAATGTCTTTGGTGCATCCTGTGTCGTTCCCGTAGAACTTGACGGTGTGAAAAACACCTGTCTGCCCAAAATCTCGTAGACGCTGTTGTCCATATGCAAACTTGTCCGGGCAGTGAGCGCTTCCATCAAACTGATATCCATGCACGAATAGCGTCACCGTGGCTCTGCTGTCCCCGTCTGATCCTGGACCTTGTTTAGTCCTAAAGCTCACGCTTCCTTCAGGCCCAAGGCATGTATCGATCGTGCACGTAGGTTCCGGTGGGGTAGTCCCACAATTGACCCTGTAGTCCTCGGGGTTCTCTAGACAGTCAAAAGCCTCCCAGGCAGGACCTGGACATGGGGCACTTGCACATGGATTCTGGTGAGTAGAGACGATCGGCGGGACGCAGGACAGTGGATCGAACTGATCGCAGGGCGAGGGCGGGAGGCACCATTGTGTCTGTGTGTTGACATCACAGCCAAGCTCCTCCCCTAAGCTTTCAATCACCATGTTGATGCACTCGAGGGCGCCCTCCTCTGGAGGCGGCTGATCTGAACACGCGGCATTTATGAGGTTGTTGACCTGAGCAATCACCTCATTCACGCAACCTGTCGACGCGCCCGATTGCGGACACACGTTACGTGCGATGGTATTGACTAGGCCAAGCACCGAGTTCGTGCACTGCTCTGTCCCCGTCGAACCTGGGGATCCACATGCTTGCTGTAGCAACCCATCGATGTTCTCGAGGACCATGTTGATGCACTCCAACGCCCCTTCTTCAGGAGCCGGTCGGTCAGAGCACGCTGCGTTGATGATGTTGTTGACTAGGCTGATTGCCTCGTTTACGCATCCAGCTGAGGCACCCGACTGTGGGCACAACGTCCTTGCGATCGAATCGACCTGGCCGATGATTGCCGCGACAGCACCGTCGACGCGGCCGTCGAGGCACGTCGCCCATGGCTGCCCGTAGCACAACTCCTGGCGCAGGACCTCGTCGTAGTAGAGAACGGTGTTCAGGCACTCCTGTATGGGACTTGTGCCACTTCGTGTACAGACCCTCCCGGCGGCCTCGTCCACGATCGCCATGGGATCGACTTCGGGGACCTTGTCCACAAGGCATGTGGTCCATGCCTGTCCGTAGCACAGCTCCTGGCGCAGCACCTCTTCGTAGTACAGCAACATGTTGGCGCATTCTTCTGATCCCTGCGTCCACCACTCATCGTCGTTGCACACCTGATCCGCGATTGCTTCGACGTCGGGGGTCCGTGGCGGGCACAGCAGGTTCTGGAGGGGGCCATTGCATACGTCCGGGTCACCGATGAGTTGGGCGATCATCTCGGCGCAGGTGCGCCCTGTGCCGTCATCGCATGAGTTTGAAAGCTCGATGATGTCCTGAAGGTCGGGTGGCGGGCACAGGAAGTTACGAAGTATTCCTGCGCAGACATCAGGGGGCTCCGTGTCTCCGACGAGCTCACCGACGGTTTCGATGACGTCCGCAGGATTGGGCCCGGGAGGATCCGCGATGAGCTCGAGGACCGTTTCCACGATGTCTGGCGGTGCCGCACCTTGTGTGCCATCCCCATCGTCACCTTCTGGTCCCGGCTGGGTTGCTCCAACGAATCCATCGGTGATGTCCGTGACTCCGCTGGTCGGTGATGATGCCTCTCCCTCAGGCGCGGCTGATGCGCTGGGGTCCGGCTCTGGAGACTGGGTTGGGTCACCATTCGTCGGCACTTCCGTTCCCGGTCCCTCAGGTTCGTTCGTCGAGTCGGGTGATGGCGATACTTCCTCGGGATCATTCGCCTCGCTCGGGTACTCGGCCCACTGCTTGTCCTGAACGATCGTTCCAGTAGGGTGCTCCTCGGCTCCAGGCCTTGTGAGGCCCACGAGCTCGTTCGTGTCGGGGTCGATCCCGGCGTAGCCGAGTCTCTCTTCCGAATCTGTTCCGGGGGCAAGCACAGCGGTGTCCCCGTTCGGGTCGAAGGCTTTCACGTCACGCACTTTCAGTCGTGCCCCTTCGCCCTGGAGACTGGCTGGGATCGCATCGACCGACGTGCTGCCAGGGACTGACCACACGAATGAGCCCGAAGGATGCGCTGACCCTTCGTGACGTGACACATCTGTTAGCTCAGAGGTGGCCACGTCGAAGCCTTCGTACGAGATGAACTCCTCGTTAGGGGTGTTCGGTTCGAACGCCGCGACCCCGCCGTCTTGATGGAAGTGCTGGAGACTCTCGAGGGTGACGCGATTCACGTCGTTCTGGTCCGAGAC
>JAXDJK010000728.1:0-2805 GCA_034665665.1 Acidobacteriota bacterium | reverse complement strand
GCTCGGTGCTCGCGCCACGGGCCTACCGCCCCGCACGCCCAGGTCCCTCGCTCGACGCTCGGGATGACAAGCTCGCTCCAGCTACGTCTTCTTCGCCCGCGACTCCCGTTTCCGGTCGGCCCACCCGTCCACCACCCGTTGCGGCGTCCTGCTCAACGCGAGGGCTCCGGCGGGGACGTCCTTGGTGATCGTCGAACCGGCGCCGACGTAGGCTCCCTTGCCGACGCGCACCGGGGCCACCAGCTGGGTGTCGGAGCCGATGAACACGCCGTCCTCGAGGATGGTCTTGTTCTTGTTCACCCCGTCGTAATTGCAGGTGATGGTGCCGGCGCCGATGTTCACGTCGGCGCCGATCTCCGCGTCGCCAATGTACGAGAGGTGCGAGGCCTTGGCGCCCTCGCCGAAGACGGCCTTCTTCGTCTCCACGAAGTTGCCGACCTTCACCTTCTTGCCGAGGTGCGTGCCGGGGCGGAGGTGCGCATAGGGCCCGACCGCGGCCCCCTCCTCGATCACCGCATCCTCGGCCACCGTGCCGGTCTTGACGTGCACGTTGTCGCGGATGCGGGCGTTGATCAGGTGCACGCCCGGCTCGATCACGCAGTCCTGGCCGATCTCCGTCGTTCCCTCGATGGTCACGAAGGGGTAGATCACCGTATCGGCGCCGATCGTGACCGTCGAATCGATCACCACCGTGCTCGGATTGCGGAAAGTCACGCCCTCGCCCATCAGCTTCACGATCACGCGGCGCTGGATCTCCGCCTCCACCTGCGCCAACTCGCCGCGCGAGTTCACGCCGAGGGCCTCCACCGGATCGGCCACGACCATCGCACCGACGCGGTGGCCACCCTCGCGGAGCACGGCCAGGAGATCGGTGAGGTAGTACTCCTTCTGCGCGTTGTTCGTACGCAGATTGCGGAGGTTGCCGAAGAGATGCTCGCCGTCGAAGACGTAAATCCCGGCGTTCACTTCCTCGATGCGCTTCTCCTCGTCGGAGGCGTCTTTCGCCTCCACGATGCGCAACACCGCGCCGTCGGAATCGCGCACGATCCGTCCATACATGGCGGGTTCGTCGAGCTTCATCGTCAGCAGCGTCAGGGCGTTGCCTGACTGCTCGTGATGCGCGATGAGCTCCTGAAGCGTCTCCGGACGCGTCAGCGGGACGTCGCCGGACAGGATCAGCACCCGCTTGCCTTCCAGCGTTGCTTCGATCGCTTCCGCCGCCTGCAACACAGCGTGGCCCGTCCCGAGCTGCTCCGCCTGCACGGCATAGCGCGCCCGTTCGCCGATCTCCTGCTGCACGCTCTCGCGCTGATGGCCGACCACCACCACCGGCAGGTGCGCCGAGAGGCCGCCCGCCAGGTCCAGCACGTAATCGATGATCGGCCGGCCGGCGGCGCGGTGAAGGATCTTGATCTTCTTCGACTTCATCCGCGTGCCGAGACCGGCAGCGAGGATCACTACTTCGAGGTTTTGATTCATCCCTCAGTCCTTCTCATTCGCTCGAGCGTCCGCCCGTACGTGTCGTAGAGGCGGAAGACGGTGTCCGCGAGAGCCGCGGAGTCGTGCCGTACGAAGTTCCCCTCTGCAATGATGTCGCCGAAAAAGGGCGTGGCCCCCAGCGTGCGGATCGCTTCGATGTCGAACACCACCGGCAGCGCGTTCACCACCGCGTACTGCGCAAGGATCGCGTCCGACGGACGGCGCCCGTTGATCACCACCACGTCCACCACCAGCCCCGCGTGCTCGATGATCGCCTGCAGGTGGTCCTCGGCGGTGTAGCTGTCCGTCTCGTTCGGCTGGGTCATGACGTTGCAGATGTAGACGCGGAGCCCTTTCGCCAGCCGCAGCGCCTCGGCGATCGGCTGGATGGCCAGGTTCGGCAGCACCGAGGTGTAGAGCGAGCCCGGGCCGATGATGATCATGTCCGCCGCCGCCAGCGCTTCCAGCGCGCGGCCGGTCGGCTGCGCGTCCGGCGGCTCGATGGCCAAGTGCACGATGCGCGCATGGCGGGAGATGCTGGTCGGCTCCTCGCCGATGGCCGAGCCGCTGATCGCGACCTCGCCGACCAGCTCCGTGCCGTCTTCCAGTGTGGCCCGCAGCCGGATGTCGGACAGCGTGGACGGGTAGATCTCGCCCCGGATGGCCAGGACCTCGGCGGCCTTGAGGATGGCGTTGTCGAAGCTCCCGGTGATGTCGGTCATCGCCTTGAGCAGCAGGTTGCCGAGGGAATGACCCTTGAGGGCCGTCTCCTCGCCGAACCGGTAGGCGAAAAGCTTCGAGAGGATTTCTTCCTCCTCCGCCAGCGCCACGATGCAGTTGCGGATGTCGCCGGGCGGGAGCATGCCGAACTCTTTGCGGAGCACGCCGGAGCTCCCGCCTTCATCCGTGACGGTCACGATTGCGCCGAGGGAGGTGATCGACCACGGCCCGTCCGCTTCCACGAACACCTTCAGCCCGCGCAGGAGGGTCGACAGTCCGGTGCCGCCGCCAATGGCGACGATGTTCAGCCCGCGCGAGGTCACTGGAGCGGATTCTATCGTTGCGCCGCCTATAATCGCGGCCCGATGAAGCGGAGCGTGCCCTGGCTGCTGGCGGCGCTTCTGATCGCCGGCGGGCTGGGGGAGATCGACCAGTACAACATCACCTGGGACGAGGCCAGCGGCGACTACTTCTTCGGTGAGCGCTACCTCTCGTTCTTCACCACCTTCGACGCCCGTTATCTCGACTTCCGCGCCGATCCGTATCCACCGGGTCACGTGCCTGATCTGAGCCGGTCGATGCGCCGCCTCATCCCGTGGGAGTACT
>JAXDJK010000727.1:0-3976 GCA_034665665.1 Acidobacteriota bacterium | reverse complement strand
TCGGAGTCCGGCAGGACGCAGGCCAGGACCGGTTTGGCCGCCAGGAGATAGCTGAGGATCTTCGAGGGGACGGAGACGAGGCTCTGGTCACCGAACGTCGGCAGGGCCAGAAGGTCGGCGGCGGAGAGGACGCTGGCGGTCTCGGTGACCGGCCAGGGGGTGTGAATGTGGATGCGGCCCGGCGCGATCCGGCGGGCCAGCGCTTCGACCGCCGGTGTGCTCGCGCCGGCGCCGGCGATCACGAGATGGATGTTCGCCTCGGGGATGTGCTGCCACGCCTCCACGAGCTGCTCGACGGCAGCGGCTACGCCGATGTTCCCGCCGTAGGCGACCACGAACGCGTCCTCGGGGATGCCCCGCGCCCGGCGGAAGGCCAGGCCCCCTTCGCGGTCGGGCAGGACGGAGCTCTCCGCGACCCAGTTCGGCACCACGTGAATGCGGCTGGCCTCCACGCCGCGGTCGTCGCGATAGATCGCCGCGAAGTGATCGGAGAGCACGTTCATCGCGGCAGCGCCCCTGGCCGACCAACGATCGATGGCGCGCAGGACGCGGCCGATCGCCGCGGCACCGCGCCGCCGCTGGACGAAGAGGGACTCGGGATAGACGTCCTGCACGGAAATCACAAACGGGATGCCCTTCAGCCGCGCCACGGTGACGACCATGGCCGTGGCGAACACCGGCCAGGTATTCAGATACAGGACGTCGAGCCCACGCAGCCGGAGCAGCGCCAGCGTGGAGCTGAGCCCGAAGGAGACGTTCTCGGCGAAACGGCTGGCCATGGTGGAGTGCTTCGAGATCGTGGAGAAACAACGAATGGTCCGGATGCCCGCTTCGATCGCCGAGCTGCGCCACCGCCGGCGGTAGCCGGCATACAACGCGCCGCCCGGACGGCTGGGATAGGGGCACAGCACCGTCACATCGTGACCGGCCGCCTGAAGCGCCGCCGCGAGCTCGGTGCTGGTGCGGCCGGAGACGACCGGCTCCGGCGGATAGACGGACGAGACCAGGCCCACCCTCACGAGGGTGCCCCGGCGTCATCCGTGGCAGGGCGAAGCAGTTTCGGCTGCAGCCGTTCGATGCAGCGCCGGAGGTACACGCCGGTGGCCGGATTCGCGTGGATACTGACCAGGTCCCCGCGAGAGAGGTAGCGAAGCTGCGAGGCAGCCGCGGCGCGAGGAGTCGACGGGTTCAGCACGAGAGCTTTGCGGATGGCATAACGATACGACCATTTCCGGTCGCCCGCGATAAGGAGTAGCTGCGCCTGGGTGGCCCGGCCGGAATGGATCAGCGCCAGCAGATCGTCCTCGCGCAGCCGCTGGTTCGTCAGCAGCGCCTCGAAAACGCTCGGGCTCGGATCGAAGAGGAACCCCTTGAGCAGCGCCTGGCTGCAGCGCCGCGCCGACGACACCTTCTCCCCCAGCGACAGCTGGCTGACACGGTTCAGCAGCAGCGTGTCGATGGCGCGCCGCACCGGCGCCGGCACCTGCACTTCCAGCGAGAGCCGGAGCAGGTCGAACCAGTAGAGATAGTGGATGAACTTGACCGCGTGCGCCTGCGGCGTAAGACGATGGGCGACCAGGCTGAGGCGGACAGAGTAGAGCGACGTCAGGCGGGGGCTCTGCGCGATCGCGCTGAGGATCTTCGGCGAGCAGTACGGGTTTTCCAGGATGGCCAGGGTCTCGTCCTCGGTGAGGCTGAGGAGGTTCTCGCCGACGAAGAGATCGAGCTCATCGCGGGAGAGACGTTTCATCTGGCGCAACGTGGAGTACGTCATTGGTCGAAAATTATTGTACCGATCCGACGGCCTCTCTATAATGCGGCTATCCTGCGGCGAGCCGGCAGCTAGAGGATTCGTGAGTCCGAACAACACCCTGACCCCCATCAAGTCTTTCCTGCATCGTGTTGCGGCTGCGCGGGGGGTCATCCGGTGCGCGTTCCATGCAGCGGTGTTCACGGCCTGCTACATCCTCGCATGGCTGCTGCGTTTCGAGTTCTCGATCCCGCCGTTCGCCATCGGCACGCTGAAGTGGAGCGTGGTGGTGGTGGTCGGCATGCAGCTCGTGTTCGGCGGCCTGTTCGGTTTCTACCGCGGCTGGTGGCGATACGTCGGGATCACGGACGTGGTCCGGCTGGTGGTCGGCCTGACTTCCGCACTCCTGCTGCTCGTCTGTGGCTGGTACATCGGCTCGTACTTTGGCCTCGAGCCGCAATATGTGAAGCCGCCGCGCGGCGTGCTGCTGATCGACTGGTCGTTCTCCGTGCTGACGCTCCTCGGCGCGCGGGTGCTGGTGCGGCTGGGCCGCGACCGCTTCCGTGCCAACAGCGAGGAGCCGGCCAGCGCCCGGCGCGTGGTCATCATCGGGGCCGGCGATGCAGGCGAAACGCTCGCTCGCGAGATCCAGCACCGGCCGCAGATCGGCCTCAAGGTGGTCGGCTTCGTCGACGACCAGCGGGCCAAGTGGGGCTCCCAGATCCGCGGGATCAACGTCTTCGGGCCGATCGCCAATGCCGGCGCCATCGTCGATTCGCTCGGTGCCGAGGAAGCGCTGATCGCCATCCCCAGCGCCTCGGGCAAGCGCGTTCGCGAGATCATCCATCACCTCGCCGAAGCCGACCTCCAGTTCAAGACCATCCCGGGCATCGACCACCTCGTCAGCGGCAAGGTCCATGTCACCCAGCTCCGCCCCGTCAACGTGGAGGATCTCCTCCGCCGCAAGCGCATCGACCTGCCGGGCGATCCGGTTCGGGAGATGTTCAAGGACAAGCGCGTGCTGGTCACCGGCGCGGGCGGCACCATCGGCTCGGAGCTGGCGGTGCAGATCGCGCAGTTCGAGCCCGAAAGCCTGGTGCTCCTCGAGCGGTCAGAGTTCGCGCTGTACGACGTCCGCAAGCGTCTCTCGCGCGAAGTACCGTGGACCACCGCCCGCATCGCCTGCGCGCTCGTCGACATCACCGACACCGACGTCGTGGAGGAACTGCTCGCGCGCGAGCAGCCGCAGGTGGTGCTGCATGCCGCCGCGCACAAGCACGTGCCGCTGGGCGAGGAGAATCCGGGCGAATACGTCCGCAACAACTGCCTGGCCACACGAAAACTGGCCGAGCTGTGCGACGCCGACGGCATCGAACGGTTCGTCCTGATCTCCACCGACAAGGCCATCAACCCCACCAGCGTGATGGGGGCGTCCAAACGCGCCGCCGAGATCACCCTCCTCGACCTGGCCCGCAAGAGCAAGATGAAGGTCACGGCGGTCCGTTTCGGCAACGTGATCGGGTCGTCGGGCAGCGTGATTCCGCTCTTCATGGAGCAGATCGCGGCCGGCGGTCCCGTCACCGTGACGCACCCCGAGGTGACGCGCTACTTCCTCCGCACCTCCGAGGCGGTCTCGCTCGTCCTGCAGGCCGCCACGCTCGCCGACCACGGCTGCATCTACATGCTGGACATGGGCGAGCCGGTGAAGATCGTCGACCTGGCCCGCGACCTGATTCGCCTGTCCAACCATACCGAGGAAGAGATCTCCATCGTCTTCACCGGCATGCGTCCGGGCGAGAAGCTCTTCGAGGAAGTGCGCCTCAAGGGTGAGTCGATCAAGGCCACGGTGCATCCGCAGATCGTCGTGACGGAAGCCCCGCAGCCTGACGCCTTGCGCGTGGCGAAGTGGCTGTCACGGATGCAGTCGGCACAGACGTTGACCGCGGATGCGGTCCTCACCGGGATTCGCGACCTCGTCGGCGAGTACGCGCCGGAGCGGCAGGAGCCGAAGCGCTCGGCCGGTCCGTGGTCGGTCGCGAGGAACCCGGCGGTCGCGGGATGAGGAAGACCGCGGCCCTCCGCGCGACTGCCCTCTCCCCTGCCGAAGCCGAGGCGATTGCACCGCCGCTGCCGTCGCCAGCAGCCGAACCGCGATCTTCGAAGCTCCTCCTCGGCATCACCATCGCCGGCATGCTGGTCATCCCGCTGTTCATGTACGCGGGGGTG
>JAXDJK010000726.1:0-16698 GCA_034665665.1 Acidobacteriota bacterium | reverse complement strand
ATCGCGCAGGCGCTCGGCCGGCCGCACGGCTTTACGTTCGACAGTCCGCGCGCGATTTTCGACGAGCTGCGTGTCGCCTCGAAGGGCGGCGTCGCCGATTACTACGGCATCACGTACGAGAAGATCGAGGCACAGGATGGAGTCTTCTGGCCCTGCCCGACCGAGCATCATCCAGGCACGCCCCGCCTCTTCGAGCCAGGATCGTGGAACGTTGTCGCGAAGGGCGCGGGCCCGTTTTACTTCCCCGACGGCAAGGCCCGGTTCAACGTGGCCGCATACCGCCCTCCGGCGGAGGACGTGGACGAGGCGTATCCGGTCATCCTCACCACGGGACGCGTCGTCAGCCAGTTCCTCTCGGGCACGCAGACACGCCGCATCGGGCCGCTGGTCGATCAATACCCCGAGCCGCTGGTAGAGCTCCACCCGAAGCTCGCCGCAAGGTACGGCGTGCA
This sequence comes from Acidobacteriota bacterium, assembly GCA_034665665.1. Lineage (GTDB taxonomy): Bacteria > Acidobacteriota > Thermoanaerobaculia > Gp7-AA8 > Gp7-AA8 > DASWOB01. The sequence goes on along the minus strand of JAXDJK010000726.1, from coordinate 16,246 downwards.
GGACGGTGACTGGGTGACGGTCGAGTCGCGCCGCGGCACGATCACCCTGCGCGCACAGGTCGTGACGACGATCCGTCCCGACACGGTGTTCATCCCGTATCACTGGCCCGGCCGGAAGGCCGCGAACCAGCTCACGATCGCGGCGCAGGACCCGGTCTCGAAGATTCCCGAATACAAGGTCTGCGCGGTGCGGCTGCGCAAGTCGGAGAAGCCACCGGACGACGCGGCGGCGCAGCGTCCCGGTGCCGACGATACGAACATCACGCGCGGCGGGGCAGACGATGCGGCACGCGCCGCGGTGCAGCAGGGGAGATGACGATGGGCGCAATGGGCAACATGGAGTTCTTCATTGACCCGAACCGCTGCATCGGCTGCCAGTCCTGCGTCGCCGCGTGCAGCGAATGCGACACGCACCGCGGCCACTCGATGATCCACCTGCAGTACGTCGACCGGCCGATCTCCGTGCAGACGGTGCCGGTTGTCTGCATGCACTGCGACTCGCCGACGTGCGCGGAGGTCTGTCCGGCCGATGCCATCAAGCGCACCGGCGATGGCGTGGTGCAGACGGCGCGAAAACCGCGCTGCATCGCGTGCAACAACTGCGTGCTGGCCTGCCCCTTCGGCGTACCGAAGATGCAGACCGAGTTCTCGCTCATGATGAAGTGCGACATGTGCTACGACCGCACGTCTGTGGGCCTCAAGCCGATGTGCGCGAGCGTCTGTCCTTCCGGAGCGCTCTACTTCGGAACGCGCGACGAGATCGAGCAGCTCCGCCCGCGCTCGGAGCCGGTCAATACGTTCCAGTTCGGGCAGCAGATCATCACCACCAAGGTGCACATGATGGTGCCGCGGGACGCCGGCATCCAGCACGTGGACGTCCTCTCGGCCATGGAGGACGAGCCGGTCGGCCGCACGAACGTGCACGATTCCGTCTTCGACGACATGTGAGGCTCCGATGACCCCGACGCCAACCAGCACGCCGACCTCCCCCACGCGCACCACGCCCGACCAGATCTCCGTTCCGCCGGATGGGCGGCCGTACCACGACCAGCCGCAATGGCGGAACGACTTTCCGATCGACTGGCCGCAGGACGAGTTCGTGGCGCGCCGCGACTTCACGAAGTTCCTCGTGCTCACCAGCTTCGCCTTCGCGGTCGGCCAGCTCTGGATCGTCTTCGAGAACTTTCGGCGCAACCGCAGGGGCAAGCTGCCGATCACGCGAATCGCACGCGCGGACGCGATTCCGGTGGGAGGCTCGCTCGTCTTCGAGTATCCCGAGGCGCACGACATCTGCATTCTGGTGAGAACCGGGCCGCAGCACTATGTCGCGTTCAACCAGAAATGCACCCATCTGAGCTGCGCGGTGATTCCCGACGTTGCGCATGGACGATTCCACTGTCCCTGTCACAACGGCTCCTTTGCGCTCTTGACTGGCGTTCCGATCGCGGGGCCGCCTCGCCGGCCGCTCGAGCGGATCCTCCTCGAGATCCGGAACGGCGACCTGTATGCCACCGACCGTGAGGTGCGGGCGTGAGACGGGCCCTCTCGCGCAAGCAGAAGACGACCATCGTCTTCGCCATCCTCTCCGTCGTGGTGATGATGGTGCTCCTGCAGCTCTGGCTTCTGACCGCGACGATGAACGCGTTCCTGGCCGGTCAGGAGCGGGTGATCGTCCCCGCCGCCATCGCCAGCATCATCTGCTTCGCGCTGAACGGCGGACTGCTGCGCTACATCTACCGCATGGAGCGGCGGTGACGGCGGGGCCGGCGAACGGCCTCCGCACGCTTCATCCCGCGTACTTCGCGCTGGTCATGGCGACCGGGATCGTCTCCATCGCCGCGCAACTGCTCCACATTCCGTTCGTGCCGCGGATCCTGCTCGCGATCAATGTCGTGGCATTTCTCGTCCTGTGGACGCTCACGATCGTGCGGATCGTCCGCTTCCCGCGGGACGTGTTCGCGGACCTGATCGATCATCAGCGCGGCGTCGGATTCTTCACGACGGTCGCGGCGACGAGCGTGCTCGGCTCGCAGCTCGTCATCGTCGCGAAAAGCACGACCTTCGGGTTCGCGCTCTGGATCGCAACGCTTCTCCTGTGGCTCCTCCTCATCTACGCCGTGTTCACGGCCTACACGGTGAAGGAGACGAAGCCGACGCTGGACAAAGGGATCAGCGGCGGCTGGCTCGTCGCGGTGGTTGCGACACAGTCGGTGTCGACGCTCGCATCGATCCTGGCGCCGTCGATGGCGCACGCGGAGCCGTTGCTGTTCGCGAGTCTCTCGTTCTGGCTTGCGGGCGGGATGCTCTACATCTGGCTGATCTCGCTGATCTTTTACCGCTACACGTTTTTCGCGTTTGCACCGTCCGACCTCATGCCGCCGTACTGGATCAACATGGGCGCGATGGCGATCTCCACGCTCGCCGGCACGCTGCTCATCGCGAACGCGAAGGCCTCCCCGCTTCTTGCGACGCTGCATCCGTTCCTGCTCGGCCTGACCATCCTCTTCTGGGCGACGGCCACGTGGTGGATCCCGATGCTCGTGATCCTCGGCATCTGGCGTCACGGATACAAGCGCTTCCCGTTCACGTACAGCCCGCTGTACTGGGGCGCGGTCTTCCCGCTGGGCATGTACACCGTCTGCACGTTCCGACTCGCCGACGCGGCCGGAGTGGCGATGCTGCACGTCATTGCACGCGTCTTCGTGTTCATCGCCCTCGCCGCCTGGCTGGTGACCTTCGTGGGACTGGTTCGGAGCGTGAGCGGCATTTCCCGCCCATCCGCATGACGGCCAGCGGAGCGTTTCTTGCAGTATTCGACTGCAGCCGCAGTATTCGACTGCAGCCAGCGTGTCGCCGGCGCGAATGCCGCTCGGCTTGATTCCATCACGGGTTCCGTGGTTCGGGCCGCACTACCCGCCGAACTGCTCGCCTGGCACAAACAACAATGAACGAAGCGCACCTCCCGGCCGAACGGCCGGATGAGGAAAGGAGTCTCAAATGACTACCCTCTTTGCGGAGCAGGAAACGATGAAGCCGGCCACACGCGCCGGATCGATGCGCGCGGCCGTTTTTCACGGCGTCAATGACGTTCGGCTCGAGGAAGTCCCGCGACCGCAGGCCGGAGCGGGTGAAGCGGTCATCCGCGTCACGATGACTACGATCTGCGGTACCGATCTCCACATCGTACGGGGCGAGTATGCGGTCAAGCCGGGCCTCATCATCGGCCATGAGCCGGTCGGTGTGATCGAAGAGCTCGGCGCCGGCGTGACCGGCTATCGCATCGGCGACCGCGTGCTCGTGGGCGCCATCACGCCGTGCGGACAATGCAACGCCTGCCTTTCCGGCAACCTTTCGCAGTGCGGGCACGGCAACGGGTACGAGGCGGTCGGCGGCTGGCGGTTCGGCAACACGATCAACGGCGCGCAGGCCGAATACCTGCTCGTGCCGAACGCACAGGCCAACCTGGCGAAGATCCCGGACGACGTAACCGACGAACAGGTCGTGCTCCTCGCCGACATCGCTTCCACCGGCATCAGTGGAGCAGAGTCCGGCGGAGTCAAAATCGGTGACGCGGTGGCGGTGTTCGCGCAGGGGCCGATCGGTCTTTGCGCCTCACTCGGGGCGAAGCTGATGGGCGCCGCGGTGGTCATCGGCGTGGACGGCGACGACGACCGGATCGCCATGGCCCGGAAGATGGGCGTGGACGTGGTCCTCGATTACCGCAACGTCGATGTCGTCGACGAGATCCGCCAACTCACAGGCGGCACCGGTGTCGACGTGGCCATCGAATCCCTCGGCACTCAGGAGACCTTCGGGAACGCCCTGCGCGTGCTGCGCCCCGGCGGCACGTTATCGTCCCTCGGCGTGTACTCCGGCAAGCTGCAACTCCCGTACGACGCGTTCTCCGCGGGCCTCGGCGATCACCGCATCGTGACGACGCTCTGCCCCGGCGGGAAAGAGCGGATGCGCCGTCTCATCGAGATGGTGCGCAGCGGCCGACTGGATCTCCGTCCCCTGCTCACGCACCGCTTCAAGCTGGCCGACATCAACGAAGCGTACAAACTCTTCGGGGAGCGCCGCGACGGCGTGATGAAGGTGGCGATCACGCCGTGACCGTGGACGAGCGGGAACCCGGAGCAGCTCGCACTGGCCGCACATGCACCACGGGTGTGGCCCAGGGTGTTCGTGGCATGGATGGTCATGGCCGTGGTCATGAGTCTGAACGGCATCTTCCGCGTGAAGGTCCTCGCTCCCCGATGGGGTGAGGTCTGGGCCGGCGTCGGCTCTGCAGCATCGGGCATCGCGCTGATTCAGCTCGTCGCGCGTCAGGCGATGCAATCCGGCGCGGCGCCCTCGCGTGCTCAACGCGTCGGGATTGCTTCCCTCTGGCTGTGCCTCACGGTCGGCTTCGAATTCATCTTCGGTCACTATGTCGACCGGAAGCCGTGGACCGAGCTGCTGGCCAACTACAAGCTGTTGGACGGGCACCTCTGGCCGCTGGTGCTGGCCAGTCTCGTCTGCGCGCCGTTCCTCTGGTGGCGGGGCGGTGCGGGTTCCCGCAAGCGCCGATGAGCGAGCTTGAGCACGGCCTGCGTTCGCGAATCTCGTGACGATGCTCCGGCTCGCCCTCGCCTTCGGCCGGTCACGCGCCACAGTCCGATCGTGTCAGGCGTCGCCTTTACAACGTCGGCCGTTTGGCACGGATGACGCCAACTTCCACGCGGCGCTCGTGCGGGAGAAATCGGTACAGGATCTCGTACGCGCTGACGGTCCAGAGGCGGTCGTTCTCCTCACCTTCGAGCGCTGTCAGCGCGCGGCTGTTCTTCGGGGTACCATTCTTGTAAAACGTCGCGAGGTGGAGCGCGACTGCCTTCGCCTCTTTTCTGGATAGAGAGTCGAGGTAATTCTTGGCGGATTCGGACAGGTCGACGTTAAACCGCGACGCCGAGCTCACTCAGAACCTCGTCAAGCCTGTACCGGCGGCCAGCAAGCGCCAATCGCAGCTCGAGCTGCCTGACGCGGTCTTCAAGTTTCTTGGTGTCCGCCTGATACACAGAGTTCCTCCAGATCAGACCCGCGCCGAGCGCCAGTGCTGCGACGCCGACAGCTACCTTTGCGGGATTTTCCTTGGCGTAGAGCTGGACGTCGTCGCCTCGTTGTTGGAGATACTCGCGAGCGGTGTTCAGATACTCGTCGACGTCAATGTTCTGCAATTGGCCTTTGAGGTTGCTGAGCATCTCCTCGGTAATGCCCAAGCGGCCGAGAAACTGCTCGAGGCCACCGCTCTCCAGCGCCTGTCCACAGTCCGGGCAGACTCCGTCGTCGTCGTCCACACTGAACTTCGTGTGATGTACGTCGCCCGTCAGCGCCGAGCCCTCGCGCTGTCGGATGCCGTTCTCCGGCTCGCAGCCGGTTTTGTTCGGCGCCGAGTGGCCTTCGTTCTGGGTCACAGGTCTATTTTGCTCCCAATTCGCTAACATAGGCAACTGTCATGAGTGATGTCGTATTCTTCGGGGACGTTCTCGGCTTCGCGGCCCTCTCGATGACCGACGTCGGCAGTGCAGAGCGTGCTCTGGATGACGTTTCGTTGCTCTTTTCCGACCAGGACGAGATCACGAAGCTTCTTCAGGTGGGGAGCCCGTGGACAGCGCGGTACGGTTTAAGCGACTCGATTTTTCTCATCGCGGAAGATGACGTAGCAGCAGCGGAAGCTGCCGCACAGTTCTTCTTTCATCTTGCCTACCTCAACGCTTCAGTGCACGAACGCGTTCTGATGCGTGGCGCGCTCGCGCGTGGCGAGGTGCGTACGCGCGGACCGATCTTTCCGGAATCGGCGCGCGGGAACGTGGTCGGAGAAGCCGTCGTCAAAGCCGCAATGCTGGAGAAATCCGGAGCCAAAGGACCTCGGCTTTTGGTTGACGATGCAGTCGCCTCGAAGCTTGCCGGCAGTTCGGTCGAATGGCTGCTGGACGACTCGGAAGGGCCGAAGGAACTGCTCTGGATTCTTCCACCGGATCCGAGCGACAGAGACATCTCGCATCTCCGGCCGGTCGTCGAGGCAGCCGCTGACGCGTTTCTGTCTGCACCGGAAAACGTGGCGGAACATTACGTTGCCTATATCGACCTGGTTCTGCGGGCGCTGGCAAGGCTGCGGACCGTCGACCTCAATATGGCCCGAGCGCTGGTAGGATCGTTCGATGCGGCAGCGGTTGCTCGTCGCCTCGATCATCTCGTCGCGCGGCGCGAGCCGCTAGAGCGGCGTACGCTTCGCCGCCTCGATGCTCTCTCCTAAACGCTCATCGTATCGATGGCACGTGTTCGAGCTCTCCGCGTGCTGCCGGTGCAGTTGCAGGACCTCTGGCAGGGAGCGCAGGTGTCCCGAAACAGCGCCCCGTTACGCCGCGAGATACTTTCGGCGCGATGCTCGTGGCGGCCTGAAGGCGCGCCACTCCACTGGACGCCGCATCAATCTGACTGGATTGTACTCAGCAGGCGATCGAACAACGCCCACCTCTGGTCGGTCGATCGCTGTCCGAAATCAAGCACACGGACGTGGCGTTTCCCACGTACCATCGCCTCGAGTTCGTCCGTATCACTCCGTGAATCGACGAGGAGCACGACCGGCTTCGGCGGCTCGTGCCGCAGCAGATAGCGCAGTTCGAGGACGCAGCCCTTGTTGTCCATCGTGAAGCCGCGGAGATCCATGAGGACGACGTCCGTGTCTTTCTCGAGGCGCGTAAATGCGTTCTGCCATACCGCGTCGCGGCAGTAGAGCGCGTTGACCGCATAGCGCACATCGGCCTCGAGCTCCGACTGATGGCCTCCGACTCGCGCCTCGATCTCCACGTCGGAGTGCACGAACTGCCCGTCGGTGCGGCGGAGCAGGAAGGCTTCGAGCATGCGGGATTCAAGGGTGCGGGACATGACATCGCTAGCGGCGAGCAGATTGATGGCGCCGATGCGCCGCCAAGTGTCGTTCAGATCGTCGAGCAGGTTCTCACGCTCATTGGGCCGCCCGAACCTGCGGAGCAGCAGCAGACGCTTCTTCGCGTGCTTCGGACGCTGCCTGCGAATGCGGAAGAGCAGCGCGTGCAGCGTCAGGATATGCAAGCCCATGGCTAGCAGCACGCCGGACCGCACCGCGGCGGCATGGGCGTAGAACGAATGCGGGAACAGCGCCGACGCATAGAAGTACACGGTCAGAAATGCCCAGCAGAGATGGGTCTGCAGGAGCTCGCGCGTGAGGAGCCCGTGATCCATCATCCACGCGAACGCCTTGAACAACGCCCAGACGACGAAGAACTGCAGGACCGTCACGGCGATGAAGCACACGGACCGTACGGCGACGGGCAGGTGCGGCTGCGCGAGGTCGCGATCGAGCAGGACGGTGCCGGCGACGGCGGCGGCGATTCCGATGAGCCGCACCGGCCACCGCTGGCGGATCAGCAGCCAGGCCACGATGGCACCGCCGACGATGTTCAACAGACCGAGGACCGGAGCCCACGGGTTCGCGAGCACGGACTCTGGGGTAGGAACGGTCGTGGCATACCGGTAGCGGACGAGCAGGACCCCCAGCCCCAGGAACTGCACCGCCACGGCGATCAGCAGGATCAGGAACGGCTGGATACGCCGGATGAACAGCAGCAGCAATCCGGCCATGGGGACCGCGACGATGATCGCGACGTTGAACACGATGCGCCGCAGGCTGGCAGGCGCGGTGACGAGATTCAGCAGTGCGACGCCGGTCGCGACATACGACAGAAAGAAGAACAGTCTCCGCCGGCGCGACCACCCGATCTCCCACAGGAGGATGAGCAGTTGCGGCGCGAGAATGCCGTACGCGATGGAGAAGCGGACGTTGGTCTCGAAGGTGAGACTGGTGTGGGCGAGAAAGATCCACCCCAAGACCGTCGCGTAGACGAGCCAGGCCGCGGTGTGAGCGCGGCGCACGTCCGCTGTGACCCGCATCGCCTCGTCCCGCGCCGCCGCCGCCTCTGCCGGGAGCACGACGTCGTCCGTGTGCATTGCGCCGAAGCGCTCCGCGATCGGTAACGTCCGGGCCGCTTTGCTGTGTACAACGCGCTGCGGGTACCCCCAGATCGCGTGGCGATACCGCCGGCCGAGCAGAATCGCCATCCCAACGAACAGAAGCGGTACGACTGCGAACCAGAGCGTCAGGTAGACATCGTTGCGATGCATTGCCGTCCTCCCGCAGAGGAGGAAAGATGAAAGGGGGGTGCCAGAAGTGCGCGGGCGCGCAAACGTTTCAAAAACTGCAACGTGGACGAGCGAAGCGCAGGAGCGAGAAACCTTTTTCGCGTGAACGTCACTACGTCAAAGCGGCAAGCGCACGAGCATCGTCTCTGCGAACGGCATCGAATCGCGCCGTGTCAACCGTTCATGCGAAGAATCGTGACGACGATCATTTGGTTAGGAAGGCCGGGCTCAGACCCTCGTTCTTCTCTGAAAAGCGAAGTCTGACCCGGTGGAGACGTCCCTCGATATGGAGGTCCGTCATCTCGCGGGAACGTGGAAGGAGCGTGCGGACAGTCGCCCGGCTGGGGCATCAAACTCCGACGCGCGCCACTTTCGCGATGCGGCCGACAACGGGCCGATCACGATCTGATAGAAGGAGTTCAGCGCGCAGAGCGCACGCAGATGTTCGGTTGTGTACCCCACGCTACGCAGGAAAGCTGCATTGTCATCCGATTGCTCCCAGCGGAAGCCCAGTTCGCGATACATTGCCTCGAACCGCTGCATGACCAATCGGCGGACCGCGTAATGAACGCCTGCGAGAAGTAAGTCAAGAATCCGATCTGCAGTGTCCATGCGCGGGCTTCAGCGTTTGAAATATTTTCAACCTTACACTACGCAAGTAGGCCGCGCTCCGCGGATGGCGCCGAGCGGTCTCATTCCCCCGGTGGCGTCTCGCCGAGCATCGACGCGCCTTTGCGGCGGAAGCGGCCGGTCACGAGGAGGGCGGGGAGGAGGGTGACGGAGGCGAGGCAGCTCAGGGCGATGCCGACTACGGAGGCCAGGCCGATCGAGCGGACGCCGGGGTAGTGGGAGATGGCGAAGGAGGCGAAGCCGACGATGGACATGAGGGCGGCCAGGACGACGGCGCGGCCGGTCTCCTGGGCGTTTTCGTGGAAGTCGGCCGGGGCTTCGTCGTAGCGCTGGAGCATGTAGACGGCGTAGTCGGTGGCGGTGCCGACCAGCATCAGGCCGACGAAGGCGTTCATGAAGTTGAACTCGAGGCCGAAGGTGGCCATGAAGCCGAGCATGCAGGTGCAGCCGGCGATGAAGGGGACGAAGACGAAGCAGGCCCGCAGGAAGGAGCGGAAGCCGGCCCAGACGAGGGCGAAGACTAGGAACAGGCCGAGGAAGCTGGCGCGGATGGCGTCGGCACGGGTGATCGTGCGCAGCGTTTCGGAGATCAGGTTGACGCCGGTCAGCGCGCCTTCGGGATGGCGCTTGCGGAAGTTCTGCATCTCGGCGGGCAGGGAGCGCGGCCACTTGCCGGTGGCGGGATAGACGTAGGCGATCGACATCCAGCCGGTGGGGGTCTTCTTCAGGAAGCGCTGCACCGTCTCGCCGAGGCCGAGCCGCTCCAGCGTCTCCACGGAGAGCGGCTCGCGTTGCGCGACCGCCTGTGCGAAGAGCGGCAGCACGTGATCGTACGCATCGGGACGGAAACCGTTGTCCACCAGCGCCTGCCGGAACGTTCGTTCGATGCGGGGGAACGAGAACTCCCCTGCCGCGCCGCGTTGCAGACGCTCGATGACGGTTCGCTGCTGCGACTGGCCGGGGAGGAAGGTATTGATCGACTGGAACGACCCGATCGTGCCGTTGCGGATCATCCGCTCGAATTCGGGATTGGCCGCTTCCGTGCGCGCGATGGCCTCGGTGGGCGTCGCACCGCGCACGCCGTACATCATCGCGTCGAAGGACTGGCCGAAGCGCGTAGTCACCGCCTCCTGCATGCGCACGGCCTCGTTGCCGGTGGCGCGCAGGCCCTGCAGGCTGTCGTTGAAGCGGACGTTCTTCGCGGCGAAGGCGGTCACGATCACCACCACCGTCCAGCCGATGATGACGGCCCTCGGCCGCGCCAGGCTGACCCGGACGATGCGGCCCGATCCGAAGGCATGCACGCGCAGCTTCCGCTTCGCGCCGCGCCGCCGTTCCACCAGGATCAGCACCGCCGGGAACACGAAGATCACGCACAGCAGGAAGATCAGGATGCCGCTGCCGGTCAGGAAGCCGAGCTCGGTCATGCCGCGGAACTCGGTGGCCAGGAAGGCGTAGAACGTCGCCGCGGTGGTGAGCGCGCCGACGACCACGCCCGGAAGCGTGTGGCGCATGAGCGTGCGCACAGCGTCCTCCACTTCGGCGCCGCGGTTGCGCTCATCGACGTAGCGCTCGTACAGCACGGTCATGAAGTCGAGACCGAGGCCTGCCAGCAGCGCGGCGAAGCCCGTGCTCGCGGCCGACAACGTGCCGTACGTGAGCGCGCCGAGGCCAAAGGTGATGACGATCGCCGCCGTCATCGGCGCCGCCGCGTACAGCATCGCCGAGGGGCGGCGGTACGCGTAGAGATACAGCAGCAGCACCCCCACCATCGAGGTGATGCTGTTGACCACCATGTCCTGCCGGATGATCTTCTCGTCGCTGGCGGCGATGGCGTAGCCGCCGGTGAAGCCGATGGACGGCGCGGCCAGGTCTTGATTGGAGGCGTGGAAAGCGCTCGAGGCGCGCGCGGTGATCTCGCGCGTCTCCGCCATGAGAGCCCGGCTGAAGGGCAGAGCCTGCGCCGGCTGGCGCGGGCGGGCAATGATGATCGCGGCCGTGTGATCCGACGACACGTAGTAGCCGGAGGAGAGATCGACCTTCAGTCCGGCGCCCGCGCTCTGCAGCTTCTCCATGTAGATCGGCAGCAGGTTGAACGGGTCGACGCGGACCAGTTGCTTCACCATGGACGACTGCGGGGTCTGCAGCAAGGCGCGGTTGCGCGCCACCGTGGCGCGGATGCCCTCGTCCGACATCTTCTGTGCCACCGCTTCGAGCTGCGCCGGCGTCAGCACCAGCATCGAATACGGGAGCACCCGGTCGAGGATCGCGAAGACATCCGGCAGCCGCCAGGTCACGCTTTCGATGCGCGGGGACTTTTGCAGGTCCTGGCCGATCCGGTCGAGGAGCGGCGCGTACGCGGCGGGGTCGCTCCCCTTCGGGAGCTCCACCACCACCACGTGGAAGTCGAGCGTGCCGGTCTCCTTGATGAGGTCACGGAACTCGTTCACCTCGCGGTTCGACTGCGGGATGAGGTTCAGCACGTCGGGGTCGATGTGCAGGCGTGTGGCCGCGATGCCGCCGGCCAGGACGATCGCCGTGGCAATGAGCAGCACGCGCCGCGGCCGCCGCAGCAGCAGCTCGGTGAGGCGCACCAGGAAGCGCTCGATCACGCGTCGATCCCCATTCGTGCCGCGCATCTTAGCCGCACCACGGGCGGCGCAGAATGCATCGGCTCAGCGCTTCGCGGCCAAACCATACCGTTTGAGCTTCTGATAGAGGCTGCTGCGGGGGATGCCGAGACGCTCCGCGGCCCGTTCCACGCGCCCCTCCTCGGCGGCCAGCACCCGCTCGATGTGCTTCCGCTCCAGCTGCTCGAGCGTGAGGCTGAGGTCGTCACCAGCCGGCACGGAGGTACGTCCGGTGAGCGCGAAATCGTCGGGCTCGAGCGTGTCGCCATCCGCGAGGAGCACCGCGCGCTCGAGCACGTTGCGCAGTTCCCGGACGTTGCCGGGCCAGCTGTAGCCTCCCAGCATGGCCATGGCCGCGGGCGAGATCGTGACCTGCCGCCGGCCGACGGTGCGGGCGATGCCGTCGAGCAGCTGCTGCGCGAGCACCGGAATGTCGGCGGCGCGTTCGCGCAGCGGCGGTAGCATCAGCGGGATGGTGGAGATGCGGAAGTAGAGGTCGCGGCGGAACCGGCCATCCTGCGACATCGCTTCGAGGTCGTGATGGGTCGCGCCGATCAGGCGGACGTCCACGGTGCGGTCGCTGACCTCGCCGAGGCGGCGAAAACGCTTCTCCTCCACCACCTTCAGCAGCTTCGGCTGGAGCTGCGGATCGACGTCGCCGATCTCGTCGAGGAACATGGTCCCGCCGTGCGCGACTTCGAAGAGGCCCTGCTTGGCGGCGAGCGCGCCGGTGAAGGCACCCTTCTCGTGGCCGAACAGCTCCGTGTCGAGGAACTCGCGGCTCAGGCCGGCGCAATTGAGGTCGACCATCGGGGCTCGGGCGCGGGGGCCGTTCTCGTGCATCCAGCGGGCGAGCACGCCTTTGCCGGTGCCGGTCTCGCCGAGGATCAGCACGGGGGAGTCGGAGCTCAAGACCTTGCGCACGCGCGCCTGCAGCTCGCGCAGGGCCGGACTGCCGCCGACGAACGGATCGACCGCCCGTGCCCCGCCGGTGGAGCGGCGGGCGATGTCCTGCCGCCGCATGGAATCGTCTTCGAGCGCGCGCAGGACCACCGTTTCCAATGCCGCGAGTCTGACCGGCTTGGTGAGGAAATGGCTCGCGCCTTCCTGGATGGCGCGCACGGCCAGGTCCACCGAGGCGTTGCCCGTCAGCACGATCACCGGACAGTTCGCGTCGACGCTCTTGAAGCGCTCCAGCAGTTGCAGCGCGTCGCCGTCCGGCAGGGCGAAGTCGATCACGGCCACACCCGGCCGGCGGGAACGGAATGCGATCTGCGCCTCGGCCATGGTCGGCACGGTCACGACCTCGAAGCCGCGCGCCTCGAAGTAGTCGCGGATGGCGAAGGTGATGGTCTTGTCGTCATCGACGACCAGGAGGTTCTTCTTCATACGGCGCCTCCGCTGCCGGCGATCGGCAGGGTCACGGTCATCGACGCACCGCCGCCTTCGCGATTGGTGGCCACCACCGTGCCGTTGTGCTCCTCGACAATGCGGAGCACGAGCGACAGTCCCAGCCCTGTGCCGCCGCGGCGCCGCGTGAAGAAGGGCTCGAACAACCGCGGCAGGTCGGCGGTCTCGAAGCCGGGGCCGCGGTCCTCGACGTCGATGCGTACGGTCTGTCCATCCGCCGCCACTTCGGCGGAGACCTCGACCGCCGCGCCTGCCGACGAGTGCTGAATGGCGTTGGCCAGCAGGTTGTCGAACACCTGCAGCATGCGTGGCCGGTCCATCGGCACCAGCACCAGCGCCGGTGGGACGCTGGAGAGGATCGTGACGTTATGGGCCGCGGCCAGCGACCCGGCGGCGCCGATGGCGGTATTCACCACCACGGCGATGCAGGCGGGCTCCTTGACGGAGGCGAGCGGACGGCCGTACTCGAGCAGCTCGTGCATGAGCTGACTCATGCGCTCGACCTGCTCGCGTAACGCGGCGATGTAGTCGCCGAACATGTCGTTGCCGTGCTTGTTCTCGAAAGCGTCGAGGGTGGCGGAGATGCCGAAGAGCGGGTTGCGCACCTCGTGCGCGACGCCGGCCACGAGGGCACCCATCTCGGACATGCGCTCGGTGCGCAGCAGCCGCTCCTGCATGCGCACGAGCTCCGTGACGTCGGATGCGATGACGATGGTGTGCTTGCCGGCGGCGGGACTGGCCAGGAGGTCCCAGGCCCGGCCGTCGAGATCGCCGCCTTGCAGGGCGATGGCCTGGTGATGGCTGGCCGACGCGGCGGCGATGGCGGCGACGTCCTTCCAGATGGCGTTGTCGCCCAGCGCGGCTACGCTCTGGCCGATGGCTTCCGTGTAACGGTCGAAGCGTGAGAGCTCCAGCGCGGCCGCGTTCATGCGCGAGACGAGGCCTTCCTCATCGACGATTACGAGCGGGGCCTGGATGGAGTCGAAGGTGTCGCGCCATTCCGCGGCGGCAGCATGGAGCTCGCCGAGGAGCTTGCGGTTGGCGCGCGCGGCACGGCGCTCCTCGGTGGTGTCGAAGGCGATGCCTACCGTGCCGACCGTCGCTCCCCGCTCGTCGCGCAGCGGCTCGATGTGCACGCGCAGGTCGCGCCGGTCGTGGCGGGTATCGAAGCTGACGCTGTGTCCCGCCAGCGCGCTCTCGAGGCGTTTCTTCGACGTGGCGGGCGGCTCGCCGATCAGGTCGTGCAGCGTCAGTCCGAGCGCGCTCATGGCCCGTTCGTTCGCCGCTTCGAAGCCGGCGCCGGTGAGCGAGTTCACACGCAACTGGCTGTCGGTCGACCAGAGGATCACCGGCAGGCGCGCCACGATGAGTTGCAGGCGGCGCTCGCGATCGCGCAAGGCCGCCTCGGCGCCGCGGTAGTCGGTGACGTCCTGCACCGTGCCGACGATCTTCGCGCGGCCGGTGATGCGGTCGGTGATGCGGCGCGCCCGTGCCCGAACGGTACGGGCGTCACCCGTGTCGGCCGTGTACATGAGGTACTCGCGGTCGATGACGTCGTCATCGGTGAGGAGCGAGGCGTTCCAGGTGATGAACCAGTCTCGGACGTCGTCGGGGATGAGGGTGGCCACGAATTCGAGCGTGATCGGCCGCGACTGCGGAGCGAGGCCGGCGATGCGATACATCTCGTCGGACCACTGGATCTCCCCGGTCTCGACGTCGATCTCGAGACTGCCGATGTGAGCGATGGCCTGGGCGTCGGTGAGCTGGGCCTCGCGGCGCTCGAGCTCGCGGGCGGCACTGCCGCGCTGCATGGCGCCGGCGAGGACGGTGGCCACGGACTGCACGAAAGCCTGGTCGCGCTCGGAGAACTGGCGCGGCTCGTTCGTGTGCGCGTGCAGGATACCGTAGCGCGCGGTGCCGGCGGAGATCGGCGCGACCACGCCCGCCTTCGTGCCGAGGGCCTGCATGTCCTTGATCTTGAAGCGGGTCTCACGGTCGAGATCCGCGTAGACCAGCAACTGGTCGGCTTCGACCACCATCGCTACCAGCCGGTCCGGCTCGTTCGGCACGCGGAAGGACTCCTGGACTTCGATCCCGTACGCGGCGGCCACGCGGAAGCAGTCTTCCGCCGCCTCGTAGAGGAGGATGCTGGCCATCGGCACTTCCAGCACGTCCGCGACGGTGTTGCAGGCGTCCTGCATCAGCGCCTGCACGTCGGTTTGCGTGACGGCGCGGCGGCCGAAGCCGGCCAGGCCGATCTGCTGCAGCTCACCGCGTTTGCGCTCGGTGATGTCCTGCGTCACGCCGTCGGTGAGGATTCGTCCGTCTTTCTCGTACGTGTGCGTGGCACGGCCGGAGAACCACACCCACCTGCCATCCTTGCGCTGGAAACGGTATTCGACCTCCATCGGCGTACCGTCGCGAAAGAGGGCGGCGAAACCGGCTTCCACACGCGGCTGGTCGGCCTCGTGGATGCGCGTCCACCACAGCAGCGCCTCCCCGCCGACGATCTCGTCGACGGTGAAGCCGGTCATCGGCTCGACACTGGGCGAGAGGAAGGTGCCGGGTCCGCTGGCGCTGACGGTCCAGAGCACGACCGGCGCGTTCACGATCAGCGCGCGGTACTTCTCCTCGCTGGCCGCCAGGGCCTGCCGCGCCACGGTCTGTTCCGTGACGTCGCGCATGAAGGCCAGGACGGCGGGAGCGCCGTTGTATTCGAGGCTGGTGGCGTGGACCTCGAGGTGGAGCTCCTCGCCGTTGCTCCGGAGGTGGACGGTATCGAAGCGGAGAAAGCCGGACTCCAGGACCCGCCCCATGATGTCTGGCCGCGTGTCGCGGGTGACCTCGTAGATCTTCCGTCGCAGCATCTCGTCGCGGGTGAGGCCGTAGCTGGTCTCGGCGACGGGGTTGGCGTCGAGGATGCGGGCTGTGGCGGCGTCGATGACGAGTATGGCGTCGTGCGTGCGCTCGAAGATCCGCCGGTATTGGTCCTGCGAGCTGCGGCTCACGGTGACGTCGTGAAAGGAGACGGCCAGGCGGTTTCCGGGCAGGGGGAAAACACGCGCGTCGTAGAGTTTTCCGTCGAGGCCGTGCAGGTCTTTCACTTCTTCGCCGACGCCGGTGCGCGCCACGCGAAGATAGACGGTGTTGAGCGCGGAGACCTGCTCCATCTCCCGGCGCGCC
Source organism: Acidobacteriota bacterium (assembly GCA_034665665.1). Lineage (GTDB taxonomy): Bacteria > Acidobacteriota > Thermoanaerobaculia > Gp7-AA8 > Gp7-AA8 > DASWOB01. The sequence continues at coordinate 176 of JAXDJK010000726.1, read as the reverse complement.
TGCCCAATCATGCTGCGCATGGGCTGCTTCCCGCCGATGGTCTCCGAGGCTGCATTCGCGGCCACCAGGCGCAGCGCGTCGCCCGATTCGAGCGTTGCGCCGTCGTACTCCCACACCAGAATCGGCACCGGCACCTGATCGAATGCGTCGACCTGCGGCGCATCACAAAGCCACAG
>JAXDJK010000725.1:0-3548 GCA_034665665.1 Acidobacteriota bacterium | reverse complement strand
TCCTTCCCGCGGCCCGTTCGCTTCACCGCGGCCGGATGTCCGCCCCGCGCTCCCACCCATTCGCGAATCTCATCATGGTCCACGGTCGGTTGCGCTGTTGCCATTCACATCCTCCAGCTCTTCATTTTCAGCGTGCTGATGCGCGTGCACATCGGTTGCCAGAGGAATCCGGGCCGAAACCTAACGTTCTTTGAACCGTAACCGTACTAGTAGACAACCATCATGAGACGACTTGCGCTCGCCGCCATCGCGGCGACGCTGCTGGCGTTGCCCACCGAAGCCACGCTGCAGCGCCAGATCATTGGTGCCGAACAGGACCACTCGCTGGCCGAGGCCACCGATTGCGACCACTTCTACAAAACCACCTTCACCTCGTTCCCGGCCCAGCTTCACGAACAGGAACAGCGGGAGCTCCCCATGGCCGGCATCAAGCTGCTGAAAGTGCAGGCCAGCGAAGAAGGCGGCGTCTCGATCCGCGGCTGGGAGAAACCGTTCGCGCGCCTGGTGATCTGCAAATACGCCGGGGCGGAAAGTCAGCTGCAGGCCCAGCGCGCCCTGCAGGCCGTCACCGTGTCGTCCGACAAAGGCGAAATCACCGCCTTCGGCCCGGCCATCGACGGAACCCAGGTCTGGTGGGTCAACATCATCCTGTACGTCCCGCGCAAGGCCGTCATCGACGTCACCTCCTCGAACGGCGGCATCGCCATCCGCAACATGAACGGCAGCGTCACCGCGCGGTCGACCAATGGCGGCGTCTCCCTCATTCAATCGACCGGCGAGTACACCATCACCACCGACAGCGGCGGCGTGACCCTCGACCGGGTCGGCGGCCGCGTCACCGCCACCACGCAGAACGGCCCCATCGCCCTGAAGGTCAAAGACGGCAAAGCGCCTCCGCCGCTCGAAGCCAAAACGGAGCGCAACGGCGACATCGTCTGCAACCTCAAAGCGTGCATCGGCGCCCAGGGCAGCCTGGTCGGTGAAGCCAAGGTCCTGCGCATCGGCAGCGCCGCGCCCGTCATCCGGCTCTCCACCACCGGCGCTCCCATCATCCTCGACCAGGCCCGCTAAATCTTTCGATATTCGCCACTTACGCCGATCTGCATCGGCTCGGCTCGCGGCATGGATGATGCACCGATAACTTTCTGCGCCGCAGAGTGCGGCGGCAGAGAGAACGGAGCAGCCCCATGGCAGCGATCCCCGAGTCCATCCTTGAAGAGAGCAGCATCCGGTACTACCGGCACGCTCTGCAGATCCTCACCGATGCCGGCATCCCGCATCTCGTCGGCGGCGCGTACGCCTACGCCCGCTACACCGGCATCCAGCGCCACACCAAAGATTTCGACGTCTTCATCCGCCGCGAGGACTTCCGGCGCGCGTCCTGGGCCTTCCAGAAGGCCGGCTACCGCTCCGAGATGAGCTTTCCGCACTGGCTCGGCAAGGCCTACGGCATGGGCGACGATTTCGTCGACCTGATCTGGAGCGCCGGCAATGGCGTGGCCGTCGTCGATGACGTCTGGTTCGAGCACGCCGTGCCGGAGAAAGTCTTCGGCGTCGACGTCGAGCTCATCCCGGCCGAGGAGATGATCTGGTCGAAGGGCCTGATCATGGAGCGCGAGCGCTTCGACGGCGCCGACGTGGCCCACATCATCTACGCCGTCGGCCACAAGCTCGACTGGCACCGCCTCCTGGCCCGCTACGGCCACTACTGGCGCGCCCTCTACGCCCACATCGTCATGTACGGCTTCATCTACCCCTCCGCGCGCGACCAGGTGCCGGCGTGGATAGTCGAGGAGCTCACCCGCCGGATGGCCAAAGAGACGAAAGAGGGCAACGGCGCCGACAAGATCTGCTACGGCACGATCGTCTCCCGCCAGCAGTACCTGAAAGATATCGGCGAATGGGGTTTCGCTGATGCCCGCCGCGTCGACGAGCTCATGTCCGAAGACGAGATCGAGCAGTGGACCGCCGGCATCGCCATCGATGGAGCGAAATAGGAGCGAAGTAGATGGAGCGCGAAACCGTACGCATCGCCGCCGTAGCCGACATCCACGTCAAGAAGACCTCGCAGGGAGCCATGCAGCCGCTCTTCGCGCAGGCCACCGAGACAGCCGATGTCCTGCTCCTCTGCGGTGACCTCACCGACTACGGCACGGTCGAAGAAGCCAAAGTGCTGGCCAAAGAGATCACCGCCGCCCTGCGTATCCCCGCCATCGCCGTTCTCGGCAATCACGACCTCGAGTCGAACCAGGAAAAAGAGGTGGTGCAGATCCTCAGCGATGCCGGCGTGGTCGTTCTGGACGGTGATTCGTACGAGGTGCATGGCGTCGGCTTCGCCGGCGTGAAAGGTTTTGCCGGCGGCTTCGGCCGCCGCGCCCTCGGCGCCTGGGGCGAGCAGATCATCAAAGACTTCGTCCACGAAGCCATCAACGAATCCCTCAAGCTAGAAGCGGCCTTAGCCCGCCTGCGCACCCCCCAGAAAATCGCCGTCCTGCACTACTCCCCGATCCAGGCCACCGTCGAAGGCGAGCCCCCCGAGATCATCGCCTTCCTCGGCTCCAGCCGTCTCGAAGAGCCCATCGACCGCTACCGCGTCAACGCCGTCTTCCACGGCCACGCCCACCGCGGCACCCCCGAAGGCCGCACCAAGAACTCCGCCCCCGTCTACAACGTGGCCATGCCGGTCCTCGCCGTGGCCTACCCGGACCGGTTGCCGTTCCGCGTGGTCGAGATCCCGGTAGGGGCGGCGGCGGTGGCCTGACGGGCATCAAAGGCTCGAACGCAGAACGCAGAGCGCAGAACGATGAATTGAGAAAGAGAAGCAGTAACCGTCCTGACGTTGCCGCTTTTTCTTCATTCATCGTTCTGCGCTCTGCGCTCTGCGTTCTGCGTTCAAGCTTTTGGCGTGGCGCCCGCGTTTCGTACGCTCCGTCTCCATCAGCGCCTCCTACTTGGCAGACACCTTTGGACTGACGGCGACCTCAGTGCAGGAGAGACGTGGTCCGCGATCTCGATGCGCAGGTGATCGTCGAGCCGCTCGACCCGATACGCGCACGGTGGCTGCCGGCGTGGCGCTGGATGTTCCTGAGGCTCCGCGGCCTCCCCGCCGCCGTGCGCGACGACCGCGAAGCCCTGCTGGCCTCCGGCGTAGGTATCGCCGGCATCAACGAGCGCGTGCGCGAGCTCGGCGGCGAGATGACCATTCAGTCGACGGACGGCACCACGCTACGGGTGATGTTGCCCGTCGAACGAGGTGACGTGCAGGGGGACTAGTGTCGCGTCACGCTTGAAAGCGTGGGTACAGCTGTTTCAGGTGGGTGCGTGCGTCGTCAGACGTGAACTGCCAGTCGACGCGAGCGCCTGAGGCATTTCTCTCGATTTCCCATGCGTGAACTTCGCGACGAAGAGTGGCAGCATCCGGGATGCGACGGTTCAGACACTGAACAGTTAATACTCGCAACTCGATCTCGGCGACATTCAACCAACTGCCGTGCTTCGGCGTGTAGTGAATTTCGAGCTTCTCCGCGATTCGCCGGGCTTCTTCTGGT
>JAXDJK010000724.1:0-2974 GCA_034665665.1 Acidobacteriota bacterium | reverse complement strand
CCGCCGCCACGACCATGGCCGCGATGCGTCTTGCGCCGCGCATCGCCCCGCAGCCGTCCGCCCTCGACCTCGCCCCGGGCGAGACCAAGATGTGGACCATCGTAGGCATGGACCTGGCCGGCCTCACCGCCGACGAGCTGTTGCTGCACTACGACTCGAAGGCCATGGACGTCATGGACATCTCCTTCGGCGCCGCCCTCTCCATCGATCTGATGAAGCCGCCCGTCGCAACCATCAGCGCCGCCACCGGCACGATCCGCGTCAAGTCGTCCGACGGTAAGCCGCTCGTCTTCGCCGGCGGCGGCGAAGTCCTGGCGCTGCGCGTCCATGGCGGCGTCACCGGCGAGACCTTCCTGGTCATGGAAAACCCGAACTTCCGCGACGCCAGAGGCAAGGCCGTGGTGGCCGCAGTGGCCGGCGGCAAAGCCCTCGTCAACTAACCGCAACCGGAACCCGTCATGATCCAGCGCTTTCACTCCCGCGGCAGTAAAGGATTCACGGTGGCGGAGCTCATCACCGTCGTGGCCATCATCGCCATCCTTGCGGCCGTGGCCATGCCGGTCATGCGCTTCGGCCTGCGCCGCCAGAAAGAGATCGAGCTGCGCGACCGCCTGCGCCGCATCACCGACGCCATCGACCGCTATCACGATCTCATGACCGTCCAGCAGGGAGCCGTCCGGGCAGGCCAGATGCAGGCCCTCGACTCGGACGGCTATCCGAAGGACCTCGACGAGCTGCTCAAGGGCGTGACCATGTCGGACACCAAGACCGTCCGCCTCATCCGCGAGCGCGACCTGATCGACCCGATGACCGGCCGCGCCGAGTGGGACACGCTCTCCACCACCGACGACCCCGATTCCCACTCCAGCAACAACGAGAACGTCTTCGAAGTGCACTCCAAGTCCACGGCCCTGGCCCTGGACGGAAAGACGCATTACAACGAGTGGTAGCCGCTACGATGAACGCCCAAGGACGGACCATGCTGACCCCCGACCACACCAACCGTTCCGCCCATACCGGCCGTACCGACCAGGGCGGCTTCTCGCTCATCGAGCTCCTGGTGGTCGTGACCATCATCGGCATCCTCGCCGCCGTGGCCATCGTCAACGTCCGCTACGCGCAGAGAAAAGCTCGCGAGGCCGCGCTCAAGGACAACCTCTTCTCCATGCGTAAGGCCATCGACAACTTCCAGGCCGATAAGCAGCACTTCCCCACCACGCTCGAAGAGCTCACCCCCAACTACCTCCGCTTCATCCCCAAGGACCCGATCACCGAGCAGGCAGACTGGGAGACGGTCATGGACAACCCCATGGGCGAAGACGAGCTCTCCGCCAGCACCGATCCCGACGACATCGCCCAACCCGGCATCATCGACGTGAAGAGCAAAGCCCCGGGCAGTACGCTGGACAACGTGCCCTATGCGGATCTCTGACGAGTCCACCGGCAATCCCGAGTCCGGCTTCACCCTGGCGGCCCTGATCGTCATCCTCACGATCATGAGCATCATCATCGCCTTCACCGTCCCGGAGCAGTGGTCGATGATCATGCGCCGCGAGCGCGACCGGCAGACCATCTTCATGATGAAGCAGTACGCCCGCTCCATCCTCAACTGGCAACAGAAGCACGGTGCGCTGCCCACCGGTCTCGAACAGCTCGAAAAGGCCCGCCAGCCGCGCTTCGTCCGCTACGACAAGCGCCCGCCCATGCCCATCACCGGCAGCGACGAGGACTGGATCATGGTCCCGCCGGGCGCCGTCGAGCAGCAGCCCGGCATGAACCCGGGCGGGCCTCCGAACATGAATGGCGGCGGAACGACCACCTCGCCCACCACCACCGGCGGCGGCTCCAACATCACCAGCCCGTGGAACCGCGTCAATCCCCCGCAGCCGTCCGGCACGCCCGCCGGCACCGGCACCGGCACGACCAAGCTCAATCCCGAAGCCTCACCGAAAGACTACGTCGGCCCGTTCGTCGGCGTTCGCCCCAACGCCAAGGGCAAGAGCTTCGTCGCCTTCAACGGCTCCGAGGACTACTCGGAGTGGGTCTACACCGTCCAGGACCTCCAGAACGAGATCGCCGCACGCCAGGCCGCCCTGACGGCGAAGTAGAATCCGCGGCGCATGATCCGTACGCCGACGAACCTCAGCAAACACGTCCTTCCTTCCGGCCTCACCGTCCTCATCGAGCAGTTGCCGTACGTACGGTCGGTGGCCCTCGGCTACTACCTGCGCAGCGGGTCGGCCGTGGAGTCCGAGGAGCACGGCGGCGCCTCCCACTTCCTCGAGCACCTCGTCTTCAAGGGCACGGCGAAGCGCTCGACCGCCGACATCGCCAAAGTGATCGACATCCTCGGCGGCGACGTCGACGCCTTCACCGGCAAGGAGTACACCTCCTTCTACGCCCACGTGCTCGACGAACAGGTCGGCACCGCCCTCGACCTCCTCACCGACATCGTCAGCGCTCCCCGCTTCTCCGAAGAGGACGTGGAGATGGAGCGCGGCGTCATCCTCGAAGAGATCAAGATGGTCGAGGACACGCCCGACGATCTGGTGCACGAGGTCTTCGTCTCCGCCTTCTGGCCCGACCATCCGCTCGGCCGTCCCATCCTCGGCACGGAGGAGACCATCGAGCGCCTCAAGCGCGAAAAGATCATCGAGCACTACAACGAGACCTTCCACCCCTCGAACCTGATCTTCGCCGCCTCCGGCAACGTGAGACCGGAGGAGCTGCTGCCGATGCTCGAGCGCGAGTTCCCGGTCACCGCGCACCAGCCGGTGCGTGTGGAGTGGACCGAGCCCACGCCCACATCGCACCTGATCCTCCGGCAGAAGAAGGAGCTGGAGCAGGTGCATCTCTGCCTCGGCATGCGCGGCTATCCGCAGCAGCGGGAGGAACGCTTTGCCGCGGCGCTCTTCAACTCGGTCCTCGGCGGCGGCATGTCCTCACGCCTCTTCCAGCGCATCCGCGAGAAGGA
>JAXDJK010000723.1:0-4647 GCA_034665665.1 Acidobacteriota bacterium | reverse complement strand
TCGATCCGCGAGAACGAAAAGGTAGTCATCGGCACGACCAGCATGGGCGACAAGGCCCTGATCGTGGTGATGTCGGCGACGGTCAAGGGAGCGGACTAACTCCGCCCCTGCTCTTTGGAGCTCGACTCATCGAAACCGAGATACCACGTGCGAAAATCGGGACATGCGATGGCTTCAGTCAATTTTCGGGGCGGTGCTGGCATTCTTTCGTAGAGGCACGTCCGGATCGGTCGACTCGTACGATGCGTTCATCTCCTATAGCCATGCGGCGGACGGCAAGCTGGCGCCCGCACTTCAGTATGGGATGCAGCGGTTCGCGAGACCCTGGTATCGGCCGGCGGCGTTGCGCGTGTTTCGCGATGAAACGAATCTGTCCGCGGCACCGCAGCTATGGCCGACCATCGAGCGGGCGCTTGCGGCGTCGCGGTATTTCATCCTCCTAGCCTCGCCGGCCGCCGTGAAGTCACCATGGGTACGGGACGAGGTGAATTACTGGCTGACGCACAAGAACGCGTCGACGCTGCTACTCGTCCAGACGGACGGGGAGATTCAATGGGATTCGGCGGCGAGCAGGTTCACCACCGGGACGAACGCCGTGCCGGCGCTGTTGCGCGACTGCACCACCGTCGTGCCGAAGTGGATCGACATGCGCTGGGCACGGGCAGCGACGGTACTGACGTTGCGCAGCCCTCAATTCGCCGATGCCGTAGCCTCGCTGGCGGCACCAGTCCGAGGAAAGCTGAAAGAACAGCTCATCGGTGAAGCGCTGAGGCAGAAGCGCGTCATTCGAGCACTGGTAGCCGGTGTCGTCGCGGCGCTGACGGCACTCGCGCTCGCGGCGACCTGGTTTGGAATCGAGGCGGCTCAAAACGCCCGCGCGGCGCAGGACAACTTTCAGACCGCGCAGAAAAACCTCGACACCGCGAACCGGAATTTGCAGATCGCCACGCGCAATCTGGCCGGGCAAGTCGCGGCGCGTGCATTGGGCATGGACAGAAAAGATGACGCGCTTGCGGTTGCTGCGACAGCACTGCGCGTCAGCACGACCGACGAAACCGTCGGAGATATGTTGTCGCTGCTGGAACGGACGCGCCACATCGTCCGGTTCCAGCATCCGGATGATCAGTCGGTAAATCCCAGCTCGCTAAGACTGTCGGACGATGGCGATCAGCTCATTGCCACGTTTTATCAAGCGCCGGCGGTGCTCTGGAATCTGGAGACCGGCCATCCCACGGAAATCGATGCGCAGGCAAGCGCGGTCGTGAACGGCGCGACCGCGGTCCGCGCAGACGGGCGTGTTGCAATTTCGATCAGTGGAAACCTCCGCCTGTTTTCGATTCGCGGCAACGTGGTATCTCCGGGCCAGACGATGGAGATGGACGAAACGACAGCCATCGCGTTCGCCGGGAACGGCGTAATGGCGTTAGCCACTGAAACCGAATTGCTCGTTGGTCGCGCGGAGCCGTTGCAGCTGGAACATCGCCAAGCGGTGGAGGCTCCGCTCCGGCATCTCGTCTTCAGCGACGATGGGCGCGAATTAGCGGGCATTTCGTACGACGAGTCGCAAACGCTGAACCTCGAGATTCGCGACGCAACAAGCCTGAAGTTGCTGTCTCGCTCCCCCGCCGGCGATGCCATAGGGCTCGGGTTCAGGGCCGGTCATTTCGAGATGGTCCGTACCGGCGATCTGGCGACGAAGTACGGCTATGGCGGTACCACGGTGGACAGAAATTTCACAGCGAGCCGCGATCTGACACGCTTGGCGGTGGCGAATGCGTTGACAGGCATCGGGTTGCCGGATACGGATACGACCATCACGGTTTATCGGCGGATCGAGACTGACAACGCAATGGAGACCGGGCTGCCGGTGCTCCGCTCCGGAAAGGCAATTCCAGCCGCCGCACTCAGCCCCACTGGGAAAACCACGGCCGTCATTTCGGACGCGATCAGGGTATTCGACACCGCGACCGGCGCGCTACGGCGGACGGTTCCATGTCCGACGTACCGCGCCGCATGCCAGGCGTCCCTTCGGAGCGACGATGAATTGCTGTTGACACGTGACGATCACGCGCTGGTCTCCATGTCGATCTCGGCCGGAAAAACGATGGATCTCACCCTGGACGAGAAGCGATTCGGCGGCACTCCCTCCGATGAGGACGATACGCGGGCGGAGCGCTTCGCGATGTCGCATGATGGGTCGTCGGTGGCGACGTTCGCTTCGACGCCGGGAGAAGGGTTCACGCCACGCGTGGCGATCTGGCAATTGCGCGGTTCCGCGCCGGCGGTGCTCGTCCGCCCCGGGGATGCGGTCGAGGCGCTCGCGTTTGGTCAGAGACTCGTGGCTGTTTCCGCGGAGCGACTGACGATTTGGTCGGCCCAAACCGGGCGCAAACTGGGCGACGACCTGCCGATCGAGGGGCAGCAGGTGTCGCGCCTCGAGTTCACCGCGGAGGACGCCGCACTGCGCATCTTCTTCAAGAACGGGACATTCGTCGAGCTCGGGCTCGAGCCTTCGCTTCTCGCGCGGGCCGCGTGTGCTGTCGCAAATGATCGATTGGACGCAGCCAGGCGACCGCAGGTCCTCAGCGGTCTCGACGCACGACACGATTGCACGGCCGAGACACTGGTACGCCGGTAGAGGCCACGCGTCCAACCGCCCCGTCTGAGTGCTACAGGCGGCTGGCGAGACGGCGAGGCTGGATAGAAGACGCCGGCGATCTCTTCGAGGGGGGAGGCCGGAGCTCGGCGGCGCCGCGGAGGATGGCTTCGCGGAGCATGCCGAAGACGATGCTGGTGGCCGTGGCCCGTCTCAGGCGCGGATGCGCGTCGCATCGCGTTCGACCCGGTGGTGCGTCCCGCGGCGCGAAGCGTTTGGAGTGCGGTGTCGCCACCGCTTTCGTATAGCCATTCCCGCTGCCGATGCTGAGAACACGTTTGCCGTGACTGACATCTACAGCGCCTGTGGCTGTATCAAAGCTGTGGCTCGGGCCACAGCAGTCCAAACGCTTCGCGTAGACCTTTCACGCTCGTTCGAGTGAACCGAAGGAGGCCCGGGCGGGATCAGTGCTGATGGTCGAGGATCAATTTCTCCAGTCGTTCGAGGCGGTCGCGCAGGACGGCGTTTTCCTGTTCGAGGGCATCCATGCGTTGCTGCTGCTCGGTGGAGCGGGTCGCCAGTGCCTTCGCGGCGGCGAGGGCCACGCCGCCTTCATCGACGGTGCTGATGCTGCGGTCCTAGTCGCCGAGGGCGAAGGCGGCGGCGAAGTCCTGGGCCATGGGGCCGAGATGGCGGGTGCTCGTCGCTTCGGTACGGTAGTTCCAGGTGGTCATCGGCAGCACGGCCAGGCGGCGCAGGATTTCTTCGCCGTCTACGTCGCGGAAGTTCTCTTTGAGGTTGCGATCCGACGAGTTGGTCCACGTCCCGCCGGAGGAGAGATACGCACCGGTGGAGGTGTCGATGAAGCGTCCGGCGGTGATGACGGGCGTGCCGGTCGCGGTGCCGAGGTAGATGCCGTTGGCGGCGCGGATGGTGAGGGTGTCGGCGCCGGCGTCGTTGGTGGGTACGCCGAAGCTCGGCCCGAGGGAGATGACCATGGCCCCGCTGTTGCCGACGATGGCGCGCTCACCGAGCGCGATGCCGACCTGCGAGGCCACGATGTTGAGGGTGCCGGCGGCGAAGGCGCCCCAGCCGCTGGCGACGTTGTCGCGACCGAAGGCGACGGACTCGAGGCCGGAGGCGCGGTTGCTGTTGCCGGTGGCGAAGGAACCGTTGCCGATGTTGGCGTCGTCCCACGCGCCGCCGCTGGTGTAGCCGGCGCGGAAGGCGCCTTTGGCGGGATACCAGATGAGGCGCGTGCCGTCGCCGCTGGCGGGGATGCTGCCGACGCCGACGGTGTCGCTGTTGCCGTCCCAGGTGCCGTAGGCCACGACGCCGCCGGCGTTGTCGACCCGGAACCATTCGCGATCGAGCGAGCGGGCACCGTAGTCGCCGGCAGCGGAGAGGGAGAGCAGGTCGGCGATGCCGCTGGTGCCGAGCGTGGTGGTGCCGAGGAGCTTGAGGTTGATCAGATCGTTGTTGGTGCTGGAGGTCTGCGTCGCGGGCGGTGCCAGCTCGACGTCGCCACTGACATGCGCGGTGGTGATCGATGACGCGCTGGCGTTGATGGCGGAGACGATGTTGGTGCCAGCGGAGGCGGTGGTGGCGATGCTGGGGTTGGGGTAGGTACCGGTGAGGTGACCGCCGGCCGCGGCGCCGGTGATGCTGCCACTCGGGCCTGTGGCGCCGGTTGCGCCGGTTGCGCCCGTGGTCCCAGTCGGACCCGTTGCGCCCGTGGCGCCTGTGGCTCCGGTAGCACCAGCTGCTCCCGGATTACCGGTCACACCGGTACTTCCTGTGACTCCCGCCGGACCGATCGGGCCTGTGGTCCCGGTGGCACCCGTCGCACCGGTAGCACCGATTGCTCCCGTGGCTCCCGTCGCTCCCGTCGGGCCGGTTGCGCCGGGCTCGCCGGGCTCGCCTTGGTATGACCGGGGACATTCCTGACAGTCGTGTCCGGGGACATATTGGACAGTCGGCGGCTGGTGTGGGTTGACGTAAGAGCGAGGTGAACGCGTGAGCGTCAGCCCATTCCGCCAGCCTGGAGCGCG
>JAXDJK010000722.1:0-6591 GCA_034665665.1 Acidobacteriota bacterium | reverse complement strand
GGCGCCGGCATCGTGGGCCAGCCAGTCCAGCGACCAGGTGCGCAGCACTACCGGGATCGGCTTGGCGAACGGCAGGCGGAACGTCCAGCCGAGGCCCGGAAGCTCCGCGATGCGCGGCGGGATGCGCGTGACCCGCTTGCCGGCCGTGAACGATCCGGCGTCCGCATCGAACGTCCAGCAGGTGCCGGCCACGCAGATGCGATCACCGTTGGCGAGCTTCTGCGCGCCGAGGATTCCGCCTGTGGTCGTGGCTACCACACCGGCACGCTGATCCGGCGGCGGCAGCTCGATCGACAGCTGACCCTTGGCGTCAGGATTGGCGCCGGGCGCGAAATCGAGCCGCGCGAAATGGCGGGCGGTCGTGCGCGTCTGCGGCGCGCGATCGCCGATGACCACCCGTCCGCTGCCGGGCCGCCGTTCGCGGATCTCCTTGCGCACGTGCGCGCGACCGTCGGAGCGGAAGGCAATCGCGTGCAATTCGAGGATCACCCGCGTGGCGTCGATCCGCCACAGCAGCGCGAAGATGAGCGGGGCCGCGGCACAGACCACGTAGATCAAGAGGATCGTGCGCCACGGCGCTTCCTGGCCGGCGTCGGCCCGATGCGTGAGCGCATAGCTCACCAGGAACAGCGGTGCGATCAGGATCAGCGCGCTCGTCCAGGTCAGCATGCGTCAGCGCCTCTCCCGCGGGCGCTGCGGCTCGCCGGCCGCGAGGTAGTCGTATTCGACGTTGTAGAGCGAGACGCGCAACAGCCGCCGCTCGCGCTCGTGGGCGATGATCCAGACCAGCACGAGCCAGAGCAGCGCCGCCAGCAGCGAGGAGATGATGGCCCAGAACAGGCGCGATGCGCTGAGGCGCAGCCGCAGACGGTCCGTCCAGGAGAGACGGCTCTCCAGCGCGGTCAACTCCGGTGGTGCGTCTGCAGCGCCGAGGAGCTGACGGATGGCGATCAACGCGTGACGCTGTTCGTGCGGCGGACGTGTGGCCGCCCATTGCGCCGCGCCCGCGGCCAGATCGGTCGCCGCGGCCTGGCGCCAGCGCTCGCCGCGCGCACCGAGTTGCGCGTACGGCGGTTCGGTATCCGCGTCCTCACCTTCCGCCGGCGGCAGGAAGGCCCAGCGCGGCAGCGCGGCCCGTGCCGCATCGGCATTCAGCAGATCCTGCAGCACGCCCGCTTCCTTCGGCGGCAGCCATTGCTTGATGGCCGCGGCATGCTCGGTGATGCGCTTGCGGTCGAGCGTGGACGTGGCCAGCAGACGCACCGCGGCGCGGGCCAGTTCCACGCGCTGGTCCGGCCCAACGTTGCGCCGGCGGAAGACCTGCTCGATGAGCTGGTCGCGAATCGGCTGCATGCCGGCCACGAGCTCCGGCGTACAGACATCGGCGGGGCAGCGCTCCGGAGCCATCCACCAGTCGATGACCTGGACCGAGTTCACCGCCAGCCGCGCGTCGTCCGGCAGACGCCAGTCGATGACCTGCTCGACGTTGGAGAGCGCCCAGAGCTGGGCTTCGTCTTTCCACTCATTGGCCCGAGCTCGTTCCACCTGCGCCAGCAGCAGCTGGTGCAGCGCGCTCGGGTAGTTCTTCGGCGCGCGGCCGAACTCGCGCTCCCGGTCGCGCTCGATGCCCGGATAGCCGCGGTACTTGCCGCGCATGTACGCAACGATCAGGTTGTCGAACAAGTCGTACGACGACAGCGCCGGCTTGCCATTGGTCTCAGCCGTGGACGTACAGCCCGGCGCCGCGATCAGCAGGCGGCTCCATGCGGGCTGGCCGCGGGTGGTACCCATCAGCCGTCGGCGGCTGAGCGTCTTCACGCTGCCGATCACGTTCTTGAGTGACTTCCACGGCGGCTCGGTGGCGGACTGCGAAAGCCGCGCGACGCCGAGGGCGTGATGCAGATGGATCACCGTGGAAACGCTCGTGTCGCCGAGGTCCAGCGTCGAGCCGGCGGAGCGCGCCGCGGCGATCACCTGCTCGTCATCGCTGGTGCGCTCCAGGCTTTCCGTGGTCACCCGCTCAGCCTCGGGATAGCGGCCGGTCTCGATCAGCTGCGTCCCCAGGGCAAGCGCCACGAGCAGATCCTCGGGACGGGCGTCATGCAGCGCGGCGAGCTGCTCGATCCGCGACTCAGCGTCCCCTTCGCGCAGGATCGCCTCGGTCTCGCCGCCGCACGGCATTGGTCCCACCGGCGCCATCAGGTATCCGGTGGTGAACCCCTCGCCGACCCACGACTGCTCGAGCTTCCCCGTGGCCCGCGCCGGAATCGTCAGCGACGCCAGCTCCTCGCGCGCCGCGTCGCTGAGGCTGGCCACGCTGCGCGCGCGCACCTCGTAGCGATAGAACAGGAAGCCCGTCAGCGCGGCGATCGCGAAGGCGATGGCCACCGCTCCTCGCACCCAGCGCAGGTCGGGCACGCGCGGAGCCTTCGTCAACGCCCGCCTCCGAGGTAACGCGTCGGGACTTTGAACGGCAGCCAGCGAAACGGATCGTGCAGCAGCCACTCCATCGGCAGCAGCACCCCGCACGGATTGTCGACCGCTTCATCGCCGCCGGGCTTGCGAATCATGGTGTGGCAGAAGTCGTAGCGGAAGCGGCGCGCGTGCGTCATCAGCGCGCCGTGCAGGATCGGCAGGCGCTGCTTGGCGAATTCGAGCGGCGAAACGTTGACGTAGTCCGCGAGCTGGTCGGCCTTCGAGAAGAGCACCAGCACCGGCTTATCGAGCAGCGGCAGCGCGTTGGCGCGCTGGGCGATGTTGGTGGTCACGCCGATGGCCTCGGGACGCGCTTCTTTCTCCCAGCGCAGCCAGCGCAGCGCAGGCAGGACGAAACTGAGGTCGTTCTCCTGCTGCCGCCAGGCGGTGACGTCCCGGTCGTCGACGGCGCGGGTGAGGTCGACCACCAGGACGATGCCGGCCATGCGGCTCACGGCGCGGCGTACGAAGGCGAAGTCGTTCTCGGTGATGTCGGCCAGCCCGAGGCGGCGGCGGTACTCGAGGGAGAGCCGGGAAAAGAACTCGCCGGAGGGGTCGAGGAAGACGCGCTTGTCGTCGATGATCTGGTACCAGACCTCGTCCGCATTCGTGGCGCCGAGGACGTAGTCGGTGCGCAGCGTGGCCCGCATGGTCAGGAACATCGACTTGCCGCGGTAGACGTTGTTCGCGCGGGTGAAGCCCGCCGCGATCTCCGACTTGCCGGTCTTGCCGGTCCCGCAGACGATCACCGCTTCCATGCCGCGATCGAGCAGGGCGTGGAACTCGGCCAGCCCGAGGATGTTCGCGGAGGGAGCGGGTTCGGCTTCGGGCATCGTGTTGAACGGCTCCGGCTCCGGACGCGGTGGCTCCGGTTCCGGCACTGGCTCAGGATCTGGGCGTTGCGGCTCCGGTTCCGGAAGCGCGGCGAGCGCCGCCGTCCCCTCGATCACACGCGTCTCACGGCCGCACTTTTCGCAGACGGCGTCTTCGCGCTCGGCGTTGCACGACTCACAGAGGTAGCGAATCATGCTCGCGTCTCCGACCCCAGCCAGCGCGTGAAGCGGCCCCTCTTCCGGTTGCGTTGTCCTGCGGCGAGTGACGCGGCAGCGTCGCTACGGTTCTGGGCGCGGCAGGCACTCTCGAACTGGCGCACCGCGTTCTCGTCGCCAACGGCGCCGAGCTGGAGGCCGATCATCAGCGGGGCCGCGCCGCGGCAGAAGAGCTCCTCGCCGCGTACGGTGGTCATCAGTTCGCCCCAATCGCGCGCGGTGAATTCTTGCAGCGCCTGCGGCAGCACGCTGGTCTCGATGATCCGCTTCACCGTCTGCAATACGTGCGGCGAGCGGAGGAGTGCACAGAGGCTCCGCACGCGCGCAACCTTTCCATCACCGGCGAACTTGGTGATGGCGGTGGCCATCTCCGCCGCGTACTTTTTTCCCTGCTGCTGATGCAGGCCGATATCGAGCTGGTTGAGCGTGGCCTCCTTGGCGAAGCCCTGTTCGATCTGGCGCCAGGCCAGCGGAACGCGCACCTCCGCGGCCTCGGGAAAGAGCACGGCCACGAGGCGATCGCCCTCGCCTTCGGGCAGGCGGCGGATGCGCGTGCGCCACGTGTCAGCGAGGTTGCGGCGTGCCGTGCCGTTCACGTAGGCGACGGCGTCGACGCTGCCCGGCGTCATCTGCGCGACCTCCTCCGGCTGCACCTTCTGCCAGAACTGCGACACCAGCTCCGAGACCTCCGCGCGCGCCGGCGTGCTCACAAAGTCGGCCGCCACGGCCGCCACCACATCCGCCCAGCCCGCGACGCTCGTGTAGGTGCGACCGACCAGCTTCGTCACGAGCGGCACCAACTGCCGCTTCCACGCCGGACGCGCCAGCAGCAGCAACGCCCGCGTGGAAGGGCCGACGCGGACATTTGGCTGTTCAAGCACTTCCACCAGCGGCTCGAAGGTGCCATCCATCTCGCTCGCGCGTGGCCCGAGGCCGCGCACCGCCTCCACAAGCGCCTTCGACGCCTCCACGTTCTCCGCGGCATCGACGTACCCGGCCAGTAGCAGGAGCAGGCCGAACCAGGCCCGCGGCGACTCGCGTGCAGCCGCCGCAGCGCGATCAATCCAACGCCGATCGATACCGTCGCGGAACAGGACCTCAGCGAGACCGCTGTCGCGCAGCAGCAACGGCCAGCGGTCGGGGTCCTGCCCCGTCACGTTCTTCCAAACCAGTTCGAGGATGCTCTCGCCCTCGAAGCAGGGCTGGCCGTGCAAACGCCGGCCGGTGTCAGCGAGCTGTTTCAGTTTCTGAAGCAGTTCCTCGGGTTCCTCGGAGTTCCTCGGAGTTCCTCGGCGAGCGCCCGCATCCCCGAGGAACTCCGAGGAACCCGAGGAACTCCGAGGAACTGCTTCACCGAGCCTCTCCGTCACATCCCGCAAGGCATCGCGATGCGCAAGGCACGCTTCGAGCGTGTCTGCGCGTCGAATGGTCAAGCCGTAGTGCGCGGCCGTGCCGTGCAACTCGCGCCACGACGCGGGTGAGGCGGTGTTGCGCTGCACCAGGCGCGTGGCCAGCGGTGGCGCGGAACGATCCAGCGCCACGCCCTCCCCCGCCGGATTCACCGCGTTGGCAAGATAAAAGACCACGCCCGTGACATTCAGCGGATCGTGCTGCGTCCAGGCCAGCTCCTCGCGATCGCGGCGCGGCAGCATCGACCACGCCAGGAGCGTGAGCCACTCGTAGCCGCGTCCCTGCGGCAGGAGCACGCGCTTCTGATCGCGCAGTGCACCGATCACCGAGGCCACCGCCGCCGTAGCATTGGGAATGTCCTTCGCCGCCAGCGCCAGCCGCGCATTCAGGCGACGGGGAACGTCCTCCGCCACGTTGTCGTCGAGCTCCACCTCCAACACCGGCAGTGCACCGTCCGCCGCGACCCACGGCACCTCGTTCCGCAGCGGCTGCCATTCGCCGCTGCTGCCTTCCGCGCGGACGTTGCCCTCCAGGAGCAGCCACGGCAGCGCGGCCACGCCCTGCAGAAGCGAGTCGTCGAAGAAGAGCGTGTGCACGAAAAGGCGGTTCTGCGTGCCGTTGCGGCGCCGGCCGTTGGCGAAGCGGCGGGTGAAGGCGTGACGGCCGCCGGGCACGCGGAAGAAGCTGTAGAACGTGCGGTCGTTCTGCGGGTCGTGCAGAAAGTCGCTGATGCCGAAGTTCTCGGCCACGAACAGCCGCTCCGCCTGCGCCACCCCGCGCGAGATCCCCACCACGGCGTAGCCGCCGCGGCCGGGGATGTCGTCCGTGTCCATGACCACGGCGTGGTCGAGGCGATAACGCGTCATCGCGCCGTGCTCTCCAGCCAGCGCAGGATGATCTCGCTCTGCAGGTCGGCGTCCGCTTTGTCGGTGGCTTTGGTGACCACGTTGTATTGCTTCTTCAGGCGCTGCACGACCGCCTTGGTCACATCGCGCAGATTGCCATCGACGCTGACCGCCGCGGCCTGCTGTGCGGCGGTGTAATCGACGAGCAGTTGACGGATGTTGTCGCGATCACCCTTCGTCAGGGCCTCCTTCGCATCGATCTTCGTGGCCAGGTCGAGCAGCAGATCGCGCGCGTCGGGTGTGACCGCCCTGGCGTCGACCTTCGCTCCATCGGCGGCATCGCGCAGCGCCGCGGAGACGATCGTCCCGTTCTTTTCGAGCAGGTCCTTCAGGCTGACCGCCCACTTGCCGTCGGCGCTCCCGGCGGCGATGGCCGTCTTCAGCGCCTCGCGGCGGATCTCTTCGGCGGACGGACCGCCGAAAACGGGCCGCGGCTCAGCAGCGGCCGGCACGTCGACTTCCTGTTGCGCCGGTACCTCTGCCTGCTGCGCGACATCGTTCGTCTTGCGCCCGCGCAGGTACCACCAGCTGCCTCCGGCCAAGGTCAGCGCCACCAGCACGGCGGCGATGAGGAGCAGCTTCGGCTGCATCGGAGCCCCGGCCGGCACGACGCGCGACGGGCTCGGCGCATCGAGCGCCTCCAGCCGTTGATCGACATACGCCTTCAGCCGCTGCTCCATGGCGATGTACTGCCGGTCCAGCTCGGCCGCGTCGAGCGCGGGTTCGTTTCTGCCCTTCTTCATGTCCATCGT
>JAXDJK010000721.1:0-8385 GCA_034665665.1 Acidobacteriota bacterium | reverse complement strand
CGCTCGGGATGACAACCTTTGCTGCCAACCGCCATCCCCGAGGGATCGTCGGTCGCGTCCGGAGCGCCGGCGTCCCGCCGGCAGGGCCTGTGGACGTCTCGTCCGCACGCGCTCGCGGCGGCGGCGCTGAAACAACATGGTCCCGAGTGCGCGCGGGCGAGGACGGCCTCTTGCATCGCGAGGCGAAATCCAGCAACACTCCCGTATGGCGAAAGCGCAGCCGGTGATCCTCGAGGTGGCGGGCCGGGAGGTGGTGATCACCAATCCGGAGAAGGTCTTCTTTCCGCGGACCGGGTATACGAAGCTCGACCTGGTGCGGTACTACATGGCCGTCGCGGAGGGCGCGCTGCGGGGGATTGCGGGGCGGCCGGTCGTCCTGAAGCGGTATGTGAACGGGGCGGAGGGGGAGCCGTTCTTTCAGAAGCGGGCGCCGGAGACGCATCCGGAGTGGATCGAGACGGTGGAGCTGCAGTTCCCGTCGGGCAACACGGCGCGCGAGGTGGTGGTACGCGATGCGGCGCAGCTGCTGTGGACCATCAACCTTGGGTGTATCGATCTGAATCCGCATCCGGTGCGAGCCACGGATCTCGACCATCCGGACGAACTGCGTGTCGATCTCGACCCCGGTCCGGGTGTGGCGTTCGAAGACGTGCGGCGGGTGGCGCTGGTCGTGCGCGAGGTGTTGGAGGAGCATGGCCTGCGCGGGTGGCCGAAGACTTCGGGATCGCGCGGGATTCATGTGAACGTGCGCATCCGGCAGAGCTGGACCTTCGACCAGGTGCGCCGGGCCGCGTTGGCGATCGCACGCGAAGTGGAGCGGCGCGCGCCGGAGATCGCGACCAGTAAGTGGTGGAAGGAGGAGCGCCACGGCGTGTTCCTCGATTACAACCAGAACGCGAAAGATCGCACCGTGGCGTCGGCGTGGTCGGTGCGTCCGACGCCGGACGCGCGGGTGTCGATGCCGCTGGAATGGGACGAGGTCGCGGACGTCGATCCGGCGGCCTTCACCCTGCTGACGGCGCCGGCACGGTTCGCGGAGCGCGGCGATGCCTCGGCGGGGATCGAGGATACGGTCGGCTCGTTGGATGGGCTGCTGGAGTTGTCGGCGGCACAGGAAGCGGCAGGTCAGGGCGATGCGCCGTGGCCGCCGAACTACAAGAAGCAGAGCGGCGAACCGCCGCGTGTCGCGCCGTCAAAGGCCAAGGCAACGTCGACCGCCAAGGCGAAAGGCACCGGCCGTCGTCAATCGACGCAACCGCTGATCACCGTGGCAAAGGCCGAGCACAAGGACGACGCCCTGGCGGGACTCGAACGCTGGAAGGCGCGGCACCCGGAAGCGGCGGCGCGGCTGGAGGTGGACGACGTGCTGGTGGACGCGATGCGCGGACGCTCGAGCACGTGGACACGCATCCGCGTGAATCTGCGCAATGTGCCGGAAGGCGAGCGTCCCGCGGAGGAGACGCCGGATCCGGATTACGAGCCTTTCGGCGGACGGCCGGCGCCGAAGACGCGCTCGAGCTCGTAGGCGGGCGTCACTTCCAGCTGGTCGTAGCCGCAATCCTGCGGCCGTTTGTCGAACCGCCAGCGCACGAACTGTGCGGCGTGGCGCAAGCGCGTGCCCTGCATGTGGTCGAACGCGACTTCGCAGACACGCTCCGGCCGCAGCGGCTCCCAGCTCAGGTCTTTGCCGCGGTTCCAGCGGCTGGTGGCGCCGGGCATGCGTTGTCCAGCTTCGGCGGCTTCTTCAGCCCAGTGGCGCCAGGGATGATTTTCCAGCGCGTTCTCGCGCAGCGGCGCGAGCTCTTCGACGAGCTGCTTGCGCACCACGTTGGTGAAGGCGGCGGTGACGCCGATGTGATGAAGCACGCCCTCGTCGTCGTATAAACCGAGGAGCAGCGAGCCGACCATTGTGCCGGGACCGCTCTTGTGCCAGCGGAAACCGGCCACGACGCAATCGGCCGTGCGCGTGTGCTTGACCTTGATCATGGTCCGCTCGCCGGGGCGATACGGCGAGTCGAGGCGTTTGGCCATGACGCCATCGAGTCCGGCCCCTTCGAAGCGCCGGAACCAGTCCTCCGCGAGTGCGAGGTCCGTCGTTGCGGGAGAAAGGTGCACGGGCGGGGCGGCGCTGGCCAGCACCTGTTCGAGGCGCTCGCGACGTGCGGCGAGAGGCAGCTCGCGGAGGTCTTCGTCACCGAAGGCCAGGAGATCCCAGGCCACGAAGGAAGCGGGCGTCTCGGCGGCGAGGAGCTTCACGCGCTTCGCCGCGGGATGGATGCGCAGGAGCAGGGCCTCGAAATCGAGTCCGTGCGCACCGACGATGACGATCTCGCCGTCGAGGACGCAGCGCTCCGGCAACGCGGCGGCGAGCGGCGCGACCAGCTCGGGGAAGTAGCGGTTCAGCGGCTTTTCGTCGCGGCTCTGCAGGACGATCTCGTCGCCATCGCGGAAGACCAGGGTACGAAAGCCGTCCCACTTCGGCTCGAACTGCCAGCCATCGCCCTTCGGCAGGGCCTCGGCGGCGCGGGAGAGCATGGGATCGAGCGGCGGTTCGAACGGCAGTTGCACGCGCTCTATGGTACGACGACGGTGCGGACTTGAGGGGCGGGCGCGGCGGCGCGGGCTTTTTCGAGCATGAGCTGCACGCGGGCCAGGACGTCGGCCAGAACGAAGGGTTTGCTGAGGAAGCTGCTGCCGCCGCTTTGCAGCGACTGGAGCCTGAGGGAGGGGTCGGCCGACATCACCAGGATGGCGACGCGATCCCCTCCTTCCATGGCGCGCAGCTGTTCGATGACCTGGAAGCCGCTCATGTGCGGCATCTGCAGGTCCAGGAGGATGATCTCAAACGGGTTCTGCAGATGCAGCGCCGCAACCTCGCGGGGCTCCCCGGTCGAGGTCACCTCGGTATAGCCGCCGCGGCGCAGGGTGTGCTCGAGCAGACGCACGTTCGAGGGCTGGTCGTCGACGATCAGGATCCTCGCTGCATGAATGTCAGTTGACGCGGGCATGCACGTGCGCTGCTTCGGCGAATTCGAGCGCTCCGTTCAAAGCATCCATGAACTCGCTGACCTTGATGGGCTTCGTGAGGTAGCGGAAGAAGCCGGCATCCATCCCCCGCTGAATGTCGCGGGGCATGGCGTTCGCGCTCAGTGCCATGACCGGGATGTGCCTGGTGGCGGGATCGTCGCGAAGGATGCGCATCGCTTCGATGCCGCTGATGCCCGGGAGATTGATGTCCATGAGGATCACGTCGGGCAGGCAGGCCCTGGCCAGTTCGACGCCGTGGTTGCCGTCCATGGCGCTGAGAAGGCGCAGGTCGTTGCGGCGGCCGATGAGCCGCTCGACGAGTTTCAGGTTGGCCGGATTGTCTTCGACGTAGAGCAGGGTGCGCTTGCCCTCGACAACGGCGATCTCGGGCTCGGCGGCAACGGCCGCCTGCGCCGAGGCGGGGAGCGTGAGCGGCGCGGTAGAAAGGAGCTCGAGCCGGAAGGTGCTTCCTTTGCCGACGGTGCTCTCCACGCTGATGACGCCGTTCATCAACTCGACGAGCCGTTTGCTGACCACCAGGCCGATGCCGGTGCCCTCTTCGCCGTTGACTTCCTGCCCGAGGCGGTTGAACGGCTGGAAGAGCTGCGCCAGCTTCTCCGGCGGGAGGCCATGGCCGGTGTCAGCGACGCTGATGCGGATGTGGCCGGTGTTGACCTCGGTGCAGTCGACGACGACGGAGCCGCCGACCCGGTTGTATTTGATGGCGTTGGAGAGGAGGTTGATCAGGACCTGCTTGAGGCGGGTGCGGTCGGCGTTGACACAGAAGGGCGTGTCCTTGCCCGGGAAGCTCATCTGGATGCCGCGCCGCAGCGCCAGCGGCTCGATCATCGATTGGCATTCGAGCAGGACTTCGTTGATCGACACCGGTTCGAGGGAGATCGAAAGTTTGCCGGACTCGATGGTGGCGAGGTCGAGGATCTCGTTGATCAGCTCGAGCAGGTACCAGCCGGCGTTGATGATCTGGCTGATGCTCTCGGATTGGGTGGTGGTGGGCGGCGGGGAATCGGATTCCATCAACTGGGCGAAGCCGAGGATCGCATTGAGGGGCGAGCGGAGCTCGTGGCTCATGCTGGAGAGGAATTCGGACTTGGCCAGATTGGCCTTCTCGGCCGTGGCCTTGGAGTTGGTGAGGGCCGCTTCGACTTTGTTGCGCGCGGTCAGGTCGCGGGTCAGCTTGGCGAAGCCGCGGAGGTTGCCGCCCTGGTCGCGGATGGCGGTGAAGACGATGTTGGCCCAGAAGAGGGAGCCGTCTTTGCGCACGCGCCAGCCTTCGTCCTCGAAACGGCCGCTGGAAGCGGCCACGAGGTCGCGCTGGGGCTTGCCCTCCTCGACGGCTTCGGGCGGATAGAAGGTGTCGAAGTGGCGGCCGACGATCTCGTCGGCGTGATAGCCCTTGATGCGCTCCGCGCCGGTGTTCCAGCTCACGACGCAGCCCTGCGGATCGAGCATGACGATGGCGTAGTCGGAGACACTCTCCACCATCAGGCGGAAGCTTTCTTCGGTCCACCGCAGCTGTTCTTCGACGTGTTTCCGCGCGCTGTTGTCGGTGCCGATGAGGAGGTAGCCGATGATGGCCGCCTGGTCGTCGCGCAGGGCGGTGACGGAGACGATGGCCGGGAAGCGGCTGCCGTCCTTGCGGATGTAGGTGAGCTCGTAGATGTCTTCGATGCCGCGGGACGCCTTGAAGGCCAACGCGTCGAAGCCGGGGGTGATGGTGGTGCCGAGCTCCCGGCTGAGTGCTCCGGCGCGTGCGATGACTTCTTTCGGATCGGAGATCTCGGCGGGGGTGATCTTGTTCAGCACGTCCGCCGCGTCGTAGCCGAGCATGCGCTCGGCGCCGACATTGAAGAGCTGAATGACACCTTTTTCATCAGTGGCGATGCTGGAGAAGTTGGCGCTGTTGAAGATGGCGTTCTGGAGCGCACCTGCTTCGGCGAGCGCTTCTTCTGCGCGTTTGCGTGCGGTGTTGTCGGTGCCGATCAGGAGGTAGCCGATGATGCCGGTCTGGTCGTCGCGCAGGGCGGTGACGGAGACGATGGCGGGAAAGCGGCTGCCGTCCTTGCGGATGTAGGTGAGCTCGTAGATGTCTTCGATGCCGCGGGATGCTTTGAAGGCCAAAGCGTCGAAGCCGGGGGTGATGGTCGTTCCGAGCTCGAGGCTGAGGGCCTCGGCACGGGCGATGACTTCCTGGGGATCGGAGATGTCGGCGGGGGTGATCTTGTTCAGGACCTCGGCGGCGGAGTAGCCGAGCATGCGCTCGGCGCCGACGTTGAAGAGCTGAATGACACCTTTTTCATCGGTGGCGATGCTGGAGAAGTTGGCGCTGTTGAAGATAGCGTTCTGGAGCGCGCCTGCGTCGGCGAGCGCTTCTTCGGCGCGTTTGCGTGCGGTGTTGTCGGTGCCGATCAGGAGGTAGCCGATGATGCCGGTCTGGTCGTCGCGCAGTGCGGTGACGGAGACGATGGCGGGAAAGCGGCTGCCGTCCTTGCGGATGTAGGTGAGCTCGTAGATGTCTTCGATGCCGCGGGATGCTTTGAAGGCCAGGGCGTCAAAGCCGGGCGTGATGGTCGTTCCGAGCTCGAGGCTCAGCGCGACGGCACGCGCAATCACTTCCTGGGGATCGGAAATGTCGGCCGGGGTGATCTGGTCGATGACTTCCGCCGCGGAGTAGCCGAGCATGCGCTCGGCACCGACGTTGAAGAGCTGGATGACGCCCTTTTCGTCGGTGGCGATGCTGGAGAAGTTGGCACTGTTGAGAATGGCGTTCTGAAGGGCGCCGGTCTTGAGCAACGCTTCTTCCCGCCGTACTTCGGTGACGGCGATTGCTGTGAGAGCCACAGTGCTGGCCTCGCTGGCACGTCTCTTCGGTGAGGCGCGCAGTCGTCCTGGTGGGGTCATCGTTTCTCTCTTTCTGAAGGGGGAAGAACTATCGTTACGCAACGAACGCGCCGTGGCTCCCCCGCCGCAGAACGGAACAGTCGATGATGACGCTTGTACTCTGGCCAACAGCGCCATCAGCCGGGATAGTTCGTCGCGGCGTAATGGACGTGGCAGTGAAGCCGCAAGGTGTTCTGGTCAATACCCGTCCGTCGATCGAGATTCTCGGCTCGAAAACTCACAATGACGCATTCCTGGGACCGCCGATCGACAGCGGGGCCGATCGACAGTGCGTCTGGAGAAATCATGAAAACCGTCCCGTCCCCTGCCGTCGACATTCCCACCAAAGCGCCGACCGGCATCACCGGCCTGGATGAGCTGACCGGCGGTGGCCTGCCACGTGGGCGCACGACCCTGCTGGCCGGAGGATCGGGCTCAGGCAAGACCATCCTCGCGCTGCAGTTCCTCGTCAACGGTGCGCAGCAGCGCAATGAGCCCGGGATCTTCGTGGCCTTCGAGGAGACCCCTGCGCGCATCGTCGCGAATGCCGAAACGTTCGGCTGGGGTCTCGAGGAGCTGCAGCGGGGCAAGCTGTATTTCGTGGACGCGCAGCCGGAGCCCGATCTCGTCCAGTCGGGAGCGTTCGATCTGAGCGGATTGCTGGCAGCGCTGGAAGCGAAGACGACGGAGATGAAGGCGGCCCGCATCGTGTTCGATGCGCTCGACATCATGCTGGCGCTGCTGCCCGACCCGGTCGCACAGCGGCGGGAGATCTACAGGCTGCACGCCTGGCTGCTGGCGCACGAGCTGACCGGCATCATCACGCTGAAGGCAGAGAGTCACCGCGACGGGCACGTCAGCCAGCCGTTCGGGTTCATGCAGTTCATGGTGGATTGCGCGGTGATCCTCAACCACAGCGTGGTTCTCGGCGTGTCGCAGCGCAATCTGCGGGTGCAGAAGTATCGTGGGTCGGCCTTCGATGAGAATGAGTCGCCGTTCCTGATCGGGAAGAACGGCTTCGAGGTAGCGGTGACGCGGACGCTCGGCCGCGCCGACGTCGAGGTGACGAACGAGCGTGTCTCGAGCGGCGTGGACCGGCTCGATACGATGCTGGGCGGCGGTTACTACCGCGGCGCGAGCGTCTTGATCACCGGCTTCCCGGGTACGGCCAAGACCACGCTGAGCGGCGCGTTCGCGGAAGCGGCCTGCGGGCGCGGCGAGCGGACGATGTTCGTGAGTTTCGATTCGGACTCGAACGAGGTGATCCGCAATCTCGGCTCGGTGGGCATCCAGTTGGACCGCTTCGTCGCCGATGGGTCGCTGCACATGGTCTCGGCGCGCACGATCACCGGCAGTGCCGAGACCTACCTGGTGCGCATCAAGACGCTGGCGAGGGAGCATCGGGCCCGTTGCCTGGTGGTGGACCCGATCTCGACGTTGTCGAAGTCGGGCAATGAGCTGACGGCGCACAGCGTGGCGGAACGGCTGATCGACTGGTCGAAGGCGGAGGGGATCACGCTGGTCTGCACGAGCCTCCTGGACGAGATGGCCAGTCAGTCCGAGGCGGGCTCGCCGCTGCAGATCTCCACGCTGGCGGACACGTGGATCCATCTCAATTACCTGGTGCAGGCGGGGGAGCGGAACCGCGGGATGTCGATCATCAAGTCGCGTGGGACGGCGCACTCGAATCAGGTGCGCGAGCTGATCCTCAGCGATGCCGGCATCACCGTGACGGACACGTACAGCGCGGGCGGCGAAGTGCTGATGGGCACGATGCGCTGGGAAAAGGAGAGCGCGGAGCGGCACGCGCACGAAGTCGCGACCGTGACGGCGAAGCTCAACAGCATCCGGCTGGAAGCGGAGGAGGCGGAACTGGAGGCGCGCGTTCGTTCGCTGCAGCTGGAACTGACGGCGAAGCAGACGGAGAAGGCGCTGCTGGCGCATAGCGCGGATATCCACGAGCGGGAGCTGGCGCTGGGCCGCGACCGCATGCGTGAGCTGCGCGGTACGGACAAGGTGCCGGACCCGGCGAGTGTGACGCGATGAGCGCGGAGATTTTCTCGTTCCGCCTGTACGTGGCGGGCAAGGTGCCGAATTCTCTGCAGGCGATCGCCAATCTCACGGCGCTCTGCGAGGAGCACCTGCCCGGCCGCCACGTGATCGAGATCGTGGATGTGTTCCTCGAGCCTGCCCGGGCCCTGACGGAGTCGATCTTCATGACCCCCACGCTGGTGAGCCTGTCGCCGTTCCCTGGCCGCAAGATCGTCGGCAATCTCAGCCAGACCGAGCCGATCCTGCAAATCCTCGGCCTCGGCCCGGGCCTGCGGCGCAATTTTTCGGGGCTGAAGGAGCGCCTCCCCGCCGAGAACGAGCAGCAGCAGGTGCGGGGGGCGGAGTGAGCGTAGCGGACTACGCGAAGCGTTTGGAGTGCGGCGCTTTCCCGCCGCTCTTGTATAGCCA
>JAXDJK010000720.1:0-5398 GCA_034665665.1 Acidobacteriota bacterium | reverse complement strand
CGGATTCGCGCGACCTCAGCGGGTACGTCGACCAGCTTTACGCCGGCGTCGACTGCAGCGGTTGCCGGGTTACCGGCGGCACGGCCGTCGGCACCGAGCCGAACCGCCCGGCGGAAGGCATCGACTTCCTCCTGGCCAACGACGGCGGCAGCATCTCGGGCGGCCTGTCCAACGGCCGCACGGCCGTTGCTTCCGGGTTCGTGATCATCTACAGCTCGATCGGCGAAGTAGCCAGCGAAGGCTTCTCCGACGCCAACGGCAATTACACGCTCAGCCGCGGCCTGACCACCGGCTCGTACTACGCGGTGGCGTTCGCCGAGGGCTACGAG
This sequence comes from Acidobacteriota bacterium, assembly GCA_034665665.1. Classification (GTDB taxonomy): domain Bacteria; phylum Acidobacteriota; class Thermoanaerobaculia; order Gp7-AA8; family Gp7-AA8; genus DASWOB01. The sequence goes on along the minus strand of JAXDJK010000720.1, from coordinate 5,069 downwards.
CCGAAGCTGTATGGCGGTGGCTTCTGCACCAACTGCGATCCGACGACCGGCACGCCGATCTCGGTCACACGCGGCGCGACCACCCCCAATATCGACTTCACCCTCAGCACCACCTCCGCCCACATCACCGGCCACGTGATCGCCGGCGACACGGGCAATCCGCTGGCGAGCGTCGCGGTGGTCATCTACGACTCCACCGGAACGACCGTCTCATCGGCCGAAACGATCGCGGACGGCAGCTATGACGCGTTCCTTCCGGGTGCCGGCACCTACTACGCCCGGACACGCAACACGGAGAACCCGGGTTACGCCGATCAGCTCTACAGCGGCATCGAGTGCGTCAGCTGCGATCCGACCACCGGCACCGCCATCGCCGTCACAGACGGTGAGACGACGTCGGGAATCGACTTCGCCCTTCCGGTTGGCTGCAGCCCGATCGACGTCGCTCCGGCCGGTGTTCCGAACACCGCCGTCGGCAGCGCGTACTCCGTGACCTTCACCGCCACCGGCGGCACGGGAGCGGTAACGTTCGCGGCCAGCGAGGGAACGGTCCCGCCGGGTCTCTCGCTCAACAGCAGCACCGGTGTCCTCAGCGGCACGCCGACCGCGGCTGCCACGTATGTCTTCGTCATCAAGGCGACGGACTCACGCGGCTGCAACGGGGAGCACGAGTACACGATCGTCGTCGATCGCGCGGCCACGACCACGAGCCTCAGCAGCTCGCCCGCGGCGCCGATCTTCAATCAATCCATCACCCTCACCGCCACGGTCGCTCCCAACACCGCCACCGGCTCCGTCGTCTTCAGTGAAGGCGCCACGGTTCTCGGTACGGTCGCGGTCAGCGGCGGCAGCGCGTCGCTCAGCATCGGCACGCGCGCGCCCGGCTCGTACGTCTTCAAAGCGGCGTACAGCGGTGACGACAACCACAATGCCTCGACGTCCGCCACGCTCACCGTGGTGGTGTCGAAGGCAACGCCGGTATTCTCGAACCTCACCTCCCCGACCGTGATCATCGGTACGGCCACGACGACCCTCGGCGGGAAGCTCACCGCCGGCGCGCTCGTCCCGACCGGCACCGTGGCCATCACGCTCAACGGCGTTACGCAGAATGCCACGATCCAGGCAGACGGTTCGTTCAGCGCGAGTTTCACCACCAGCGCGCTGACGCCCCGCTCCGCCGGGTACCCCGTGACCTACGCGTATGCCGGCAGCACGAACTTCAATGCCGCGAACGGGACGTCGCTCCTGACCGTGACCTACGGCTTCAGCGGCGGTCCGATCTCGAACGGCAGCGATCCGGTGGCTTTCCGGGTGCAGCTCCTCAACTCGGCAGGCGTCAACATCTCCAGCGCGGCGATCACCGTAACGGCTTACGGCGTCCGCCTGGTCGGCACGACGACCTGGGTTCCGATCAGTGCGACCGGCAACCAGGGCCTCGACCTCAAGTTCCAGAATGCAGATGACGGTTCGTACAAGTTCAATCTGGCCAAGGCCTCCCGCCCGGCCGGAACGTACCAGCTCGGCTTCGTCGCCGCGAACGACCCGGTCATCCACAGCGTCACGTTCACGATTCAGTAGTCGCGTTTCGTAATCGAGTTTCCCCGGGGAGCGGGCCGAAAGGCCCGCTCCCCTTTTTTGTTGTCTCCTCCGTCCCCCTCTGTGCCTCTGTGTCTCTGTGGTGAGTCCCCCGTGGTGAAAGGCACGCTGGGACTCACCACAGAGACACAGAGGCACAGAGGAGGACGGAGGTCCTCGGCAGACCTCTCGCATGGCATACGGCGGCGGGCGATTTCGTTACCTTGTGAAAGATTTCTCAAACGCGTAGAATCCCGGCGCTTCGCAGGGACAACCCGCTCTATCGAGACCACTTATGCCAGCACAGAATTACGATCATCCAGATTCGATCATCCCGCGCAAAGCAGGCGTGGCACCGGGCGAAGGGCCTGAAAAAGGGCTCATCACGCTGCCGGGCGAGGCCGACCGTCAGGTCGACGATCTCGGCGGCGCCAGCTACCTCACCACCAAGCTCGATCAGGTCGTGAACTGGGCCCGCGGCAACTCGCTTTGGCCGCTGCCCTTCGGCACCGCCTGCTGCGCCATCGAGTTCATGTCGATGGTGTCGTCGCACTACGACATCGCCCGCTTCGGCGCCGAGGTGGTTCGCTTCTCGCCGCGGCAGGCCGACCTCATGATCGTAGCCGGCACCATCGTCGACAAGATCGCCCCGGTCCTCAAAAAGATCTACGACCAGATGCCGGAGCCGAAGTACGTGATCGCCATGGGCGCCTGCGCCACCTCCGGCGGCTTCTACCGCGCCTACCACGTGGTCCAGGGCATCGACGAGATCATCCCCGTGGACATGTGGGTACCGGGCTGCCCTCCGACCCCGGACGGCCTGATGTACTCGATCCTCAAGCTGAAAGAAAAGATCGAGCGCGGCGAGATCCGCCGCGGCTGATCACCTGATATGAGCACGCTCACCAAGTTCAGCGCCATCCCCTACACCGGCCCCACGCCGACGAACCGCACGCCGTACATCCCGCTCGAAGCCGAGGCGGCCGACGCCCGCGGCGAAGCGATCGCGGTGAAGCTGGCCAGCCCCGCCGCCACGCAGGAGCGGGGGCAGGACCTGCCCACCTTCCTCGTCGAGAAAGAGCGGATCGTGGACGTCCTGCAGACGCTCCACGATCATCCGGAGCTGCAGTTCACACTGCCGCTCGACCTCTTCGGCGCCGACTACCCAAACCGTGGCGAGCAGCGTTTCGACGTGGTCTACCAGCTGCTCTCGCTGCAGAACAACGAGCGCATCCGCCTCAAAGTCCGGGTGGCCGAGGGCGAGTCCGTGCCCACCAGCACGGGCGTGTTCCAGGGCTACGACTGGTACGAGCGCGAGGTGTACGACATGTTCGGCATCAAGTTCGCCGGACACTGGAACCTCCGCCGCATCCTCACCCACGAGCACTTCCAGGGACACGCGCTGCGGAAGGACTACGACCCGGCGCAGCGCTGGCTGCTGAGCGAGCAGGGCATCGCCTCGATCATGCCGAAGATCGCGCCGCAGTTTCAGCAGGAAGAGGCGGAGTCGGATTTCGAGCGGGTCACGCTCAACCTCGGCCCGTCGCATCCCGCCACACACGGCACGCTGCGCATCGTGGTCACGCTCGACGGCGAGACCATCGTCGGCGCCGAGAGCGAGATCGGCTACCTGCACCGCTGCTTCGAGAAGATGTCGGAGACCCACACCTATCAGCAGGTCATCCCGTACACCGACCGGCTGAACTACTGCTCGGCCATCATCAACAACGTCGGCTACTGCATGACGGTGGAGAAGATGCTCGGCATCACCGCCCCGCCGCGCGCGCAGCACATCCGGCTGATGCTCTCGGAGTTCATGCGCCTCTCCGACCACATCATCTGCATCGGCACGAACCTGGTCGACATGGGCGCGCTGACGAACTTCTGGTACCTCTTCCAGCCGCGCGAAGAGATCCTCGGCTTGGTGGAGTCGTGCTCCGGCGCGCGCCTGCTGCCGACGTATCTGCGCATCGGCGGCCTGGCCCTCGACGCCCCGACGGACTTTCTGTCGAACTCGCAGCGGCTGGTCCACCAACTGCCGAAGTTCATCGATGAGGTCGAGCGCCTGATCATGAAGAACCGCGTCTTCCGCGACCGCGTGGACGGCGTGGGCGTGATCAGCCGGGAGGACGCGCTGAACTACGGCTTCACCGGTCCCTGCCTCCGCGCGACGGGCGTTCCATACGACGTGCGCAAGGCCAATCCGTACCTCGGCTACGAGACGTATGACTGGGACGTGCCGGTGGCCGAGGGCGGCGACACGTATGCGCGCTTCCTGGTGCGCTTCGAGGAGATGCGCCAGTCGCTGCGCATCCTCCAGCAGGCCATCGACCGCGGCCTTCCGGCCGGACCGGTGATGGTGGACAACCCGTACGTGGCCCTTCCTCCGAAGGAGAAGGTCTACAACGAGATGGAGTCGCTGATCTACCACTTCAAGCTGATCATGCACGGCATCCAGCCGCCGGTCGGCGAGGCGTACTTCCAGGTCGAAGGCGGCAACGGCGAGGTCGGCTTCTACGTGGTGTCGGACGGGACGAAGAACCCGTACCGCGTGCGCGTCCGTCCGCCCTGCTTCCCGATCTTCGAGGCGTTTTCCAAGATGATCATCGGCCAGGGCATCCCCGACGCGATCGCGGCCCTCGGCTCACTGAACATCATCGCCGGAGAGCTGGACCACTAGCAGCACCGAGCTAGCATCACCGAGCTAGCATCACCGAGAACGAAGAACGATGGCCATTACGCGCGTATCACCCGGAGTCGTCAAGGTCGAGCGGCAGCCGCTGTCGGTGTCGGGGCGGTTGTACCTGCCCCAGGTCATCGGCGGCATGCTCATCACCATCCGCCACCTGCTGAAGAACCTCTTCAACATGAAGGGGCTGCCCACCATCCAGTATCCCGAGGTCAAGCGCGTCTACTCGGAGCGCTTCCGCGGCCGGCATATTCTGACCAGCCGTGAAGACGGCACCACGCGCTGCGTGGCCTGCTACATGTGCTCCACGGCCTGCCCGGCGGAGTGCATCACCATCGAGGCCGGCGAGGATTCACGCACACGCGAGAAGTTCCCGCAGCGCTACGACATCGATCTGCTGCGCTGCATCTTCTGCGGCTATTGCGTCGATGCCTGCCCCGAGGACGCGATCTACATGACCCGCGACTACGAGATGGCCATCGACTCGCGCGCACGCTCCGTAGTCGGCCTGCGCGATCTGGTCGTCCCGCCGAACTTCCCGGAAGCGCCGATGGGCTACCGCCCGTACTACGGCGCGATCGAAAAGCACGGCACCGCCGGCGGCACGGGCCTCGGCCAGGAGCTCCGCTCCGCGCCGTACGAAGACGACGCGCCGCCGAATCCCGACGTGTACCGGGGAGCGTAGGAGCAGTTCCTCGGGTTCCTCGGAGTTCCTCGGCGAACGCGCTCCTGCCGAGGAACTCCGAGGAACTCCGAGGAACTCTGTCAGGTATCATCTCGCCGGGTCCAACATGAAGCCGCTCGA
>JAXDJK010000719.1:0-4176 GCA_034665665.1 Acidobacteriota bacterium | reverse complement strand
CGCTTTTGTACAGCCAGGAGCAGCGCCTGTGGCTCCACGCAACCAGCTGCCGGAAGACGCGTGCAGCGCCTGTGGCTGTACCAAAGCGGTGGCTGATGAAGCCCGGCCACCGCAGTCCAAACGCTTCGCGTAGATCTTTCGCGGTTTAGGCGTGACGGCGGTCATTGGTCACGAGGGGGTTTCCGGCGCCGCCTCATACTGTCGACGTCAACGGAGGTTCTATGCGTCGGGTCCTGTTCGTGGTCGTTCTTGCTCTGTTCACCTCAACCCTCTTTGCCGCGGGCTGGAAGAAGGCCTATTTCGGGGCGACGCCGGCCGGGAGTTGGGCGCGGTATACGGACACGGCGCCGGACATGAAGATGACCACCACCATGTCGCGGCTGGGCGATGACGACGGCCGCGCGCGGGTGGAGCTGCTGGTGGCGTTCGCGAACGATCAGTACCCGCCGGTGCGGAATCTGTACACGATGAAGAGCGGCTTTGCCCTCGACCGGCAGCTGATCGATTACATGAGCCAGATCGTCGAGGCCTCCGCGGTCTCGGGCGAGGGTGAGCCGATCGTGCTCGATGCCAATACGGTGAACTCGATCGTCACACATTCGCCGCGGTACGAGCCGGTGGTGACGTTCAAAGGCACCGAGACCGTGGCCGGACGGGAAGCGGACCGCTACGCGTACACGCTCCGTCACGCGGGAACGCCGGAGACGGTGGAGACAGGCGATCTCTGGCTCAGCGCCGGCGTGCCGTTCGGGGTCGTGAAACATAGCTCGGTCACGAAAGACCCGAAGGGCAAGGTGACGACCTCGTACGAGCGCCTGCTCACCGCCACCGGCGCGAAGCCGGTCGCGGCGGCCGTGGCGCATGCCAAGGCGCCGGCGAAAAAAGCGTCGCAGACGTTGAAGGAAGCCTACGACGCGGGCCTCGTGCGCCTGGTGGTGACCGTGGCCAAAGGGTCCGCGAACGGCGAGCGAGCGCACGTCTCGATCGAGGGAAAAGAAGACGAGCCGCTGACGCTGGTCGTGCCGAAGGGCAAGACCTCGCTGCACGTCGACATCCCGCTGGACGACTTCGTCTTCGAAGTGCCGGCCGCGCAGACGTTCACGCTCGACGGCGAGCACACGGCGGAACTGGACGTGAAGCAGCTCGGCGAGCAGCGAGCCATGGACGGCCAGTTCACGATCTCGACGTATGAAGGCGCGCCGCTCTTCAGCGGAAGCGCCACCGTCGGTTGGGTGAAGAAAAAGTAAGCGTCAGAAGCCGTAGCGCGCCGGATCTTTGCCGATGCGGGCCAGGGCCACCATGGCCGGGATGAAGTCGCGGGTCTCCGGCGCGAGGCGGTCCCAGATGCGGTAGTAATCCGCGTCCGTGCCCCTTTCGCTTCCCGTCACTTCGGTCATGATCCGGGCCACGCGATTCTCGCCGGTGTTGTAGGCCGCCGCGGCGAGATACCAGGAGCCGAAGCGGTTGTAGAGCGAGGCCAGGTAGGAGAGCGCGGCGTCGGTCGACTTTTCAGGATCGCGGCGCTCGTCCACCGTCTCATCCACCTTCAGGCCGTAGCGCCGGGCCGTGTCGGGCACGAGTTGCCAGATGCCGATGGCTTCGGCGACCGAATGCGCCTGCACGTTGAATCCGGACTCGTTCATGGCCAGATAGATCAGCTCCTGAGGCATGCCCTTGCGGCGGAGCTTGTCAGCGATCATGGCGTCGTACTGCGGTTTGCGGCCGAGGGCTTCGGCGATCTCGGCATGCTTGTCGCCGCGGCCGAAGCGCTCCACCCAGTAGTCGACGCGGTCGTGCGGCAGGTCGGCCAGCACGTCGCGATTGGCGGCGACCGGTGGTGGCGCGGCCGCGGTGGCGGGCGCGGCCGTTGGCGAGGAGGGTGCGCTCGCGCAGGCCGCGGCCACGAGCAAGGTCAGGCAGAGTAGGTTCCGGTGCATTCTCTCGTTCTCTCGGGCCGGCACGCGCCGCGTGGCACGTGCCGGCCGTCCTTGACTAGCGCGCTGCCATCAGCAGCTCGTTCTTGCGCTCCTGCATCTGGGCGCCGAGCTCGCGGAGCTCTTCGCGGTCAAAGAGCTTGCGGGCGCGGGGGAACATCTCGTCCTGCTCCTCCTCGATGTGGTGCTCGACGAGCTCCTTGAGCACTTTGGCCTTGGCCTTGAGCTCTTCGTTGCTCTCGCCTTCGCCCGCCTCGGGGAGGACCAGGTCGACGACGTGGTGCTCCTGCATCGCTTCGTAGTAGAGCTTTTGGTCGTCTTTCTTGCGGGAGGCGTCGCGGTAGGCGGGGTAGAAGATCTCTTCCTCGATCTGGGTGTGGACCTTCAACTCCTGCTCGATCTGGCCGAGGAGTTTGGCGCGGCGGGCGCCGGTGGCGTTCTCCATCGACGACAGCAGTTCCTTCACCTTGTCATGATCCTGCTTGAGGAGCGCGATCGCATCGGGCGGCTTCACCGCGGGGGACTTTTTCTTCGTTGCTGCCATGGATACCTCCGGCGAGCTGATGGATCACAACTCGCGCCAACGCGTGCCCACGGAAAGAAAGCAGGTCGGCGCATGCAGAAGTGTGTCGAAAAAGACGTCGCTATCCCGTACACTGCCCGCCGGTCCGCTAACCGGTAACAAAAAATTTGGAGGAATGTGTGTTTATGCGTCGAATTCATGTCGCCCTGCTGCTGCTGTGCCTTCTCTCTCTCCCCGCCTTTGCTGGAAAAACGAGCTACCAGTATTTCGCTGTCGGTAACCAGGCAGACGTCACCACCACAACCACGGCTGGCACCGTGCTGATGGGTGGCGGAACGGACGTCGATGCGGCGTTCCAGTGGATGATCAACAAGTCCGGCGGAGGCGATTTCGTCGTCATCCGTGCCACCGGAACCGATGCGTACAACCCGTGGGTCTACGGGCTCGGCACGGTGAACTCGGTGGAGACGCTGATCATCCCGTCGCGCACGGCCGCGGCCGATCCGTTCGTGATCGCCAAGATCCGCAACGCCGAGGCGCTGTGGATCGCCGGCGGCGACCAGTCGGACTACATCAACTTCTGGAAGGGCACGCCGGTCGCCGACGCGATCAACTACGTGGCCAACACCAAGCACGCCCCGGTGGGCGGCACCAGCGCCGGTCTGGCCGTGCTCGGCCAGTTCATCTACACCGGTGCCTCTGGCTCGGTGACCTCGAGCCAGGCGCTGGCCAACCCGTATCATCGTTACGTCACGCTCGACCGGGACTTCGTCCAGATCGCGAACATGACGGGCGTGATCACCGATTCGCATTTCGTGACCCGCGACCGCCTCGGCCGCCTGGTGGCCTTCATCGGCCGGATCATCAAGGACGGCTGGGCCTCATCCGCTCACGCCATCGGCATCGACGAAGCCACGGCCATCCTCGTGGAACCGAACGGATCCGCCACCCGCGTCGGCAGCGGCGCCGCCTACTTCTTCACCTCGAACGGCGTCCCGCTGACCTGCGTGTCCGGCTCGCCGCTCACCTACACCGGCCTGGCCGTCTACAAAGTCAGCGGCAGCGCGACGTTCAACATCGCCACCTGGGCCGGCTCCGGCGGCACGGCGTACACGGTGAGCGCCACCTCCGGCGCCATGAGCTCCAGCAACGGTTCCATCTACTAAAACCCGGCGTGAGCCGGCGGCATGTGCCGCCGGCTCGCGCTGCGTGCCGTGCTAGGCTACTGCGATGCGAAGGACCTTCACTGCAGTGGTGGAGCGGGATGCCGACACCGGCTTCTACATTGGCTTCGTCCCCGGCCTGCCCGGTGCTCACACGCAAGCCGAAACCCTCGACGAGCTGAACGCGAACCTCAAAGAGGTTGTCGAGATGCTCTACGAGGATGGTGAGCCCGACATCGAGGCTGAATTCGTCGGGACCCAACTCGTCGAAGTGGGCTGAGGGTGACGAAACTTCCGATGCTGAAGCCGCGACAGGTCATCGCGGCGCTGGAGCAACTCGGCTTTCGTGAGATCCGTCAGCGAGGATCCCACAAGCAGTTCCGACACGACGACGGCCGGGTTACGACCGTTCCCGATCATCGTGGGCGCGACATATCCCCCGGTCTGCTTCGCAAGATCCTCGAGGATATCCGTATGAAACCAGAGGATTTTCTGCGCGTGATCTGACCGCACCAACCCCGTGGCAACATCACTGCAGAGGTTGAGTGACGCATGG
>JAXDJK010000718.1:0-2752 GCA_034665665.1 Acidobacteriota bacterium | reverse complement strand
TGGCTATACGAAAGCGGCGGGAAAGCGCCGCACTCCAAACGCTTCGCGTAGTCCGGCACGCTTTGGAGTCGTAACGTCAGGTGGCTTCCGCCATGCTGAGCTCCTCGATCTTCCGCCGCTTCGCGCCGCGGCGGCCGCCGATCACCGCCGAGACCGGCCCGAGGAGAAAGAACGTGAAGCCGGACCACTGCGGCGCGTCGGGAAAGACGATGGCCACGAGCGTGGCCAGGAGGCCGATGGCCATGTAGGTGGCGTACATGATCAGGTGCGTGACGGTGTCGTGCACCTCCACGCCGTTGAGCTCCAGCAGCTCGCGGCGGCGGTAGGCGTGGCCGTAGAGGAGGAAGAAGACTAGGAAGAGCGCGAAGAAGCCGAGGCCGTAGATGACCATCAACGTCGCCGCCGCGTGCTCCGACCGGATTGCGCCGGGCGCCAGGTTCCGGGTGACCAGGGCGAAGGTGAACTTCAGCGGATAGACGTAGAAGAGCACGACGAACAAGAGACACGTATTGATGACGATGGTGATGCCGTCGGTCATCCCGTAGCGCCGGAAGAACGTGTGATGGGCGAACCAGACCCACATCAGGATGCCGAAGCAGATCGCGAAGCCGATGAAGCCGCGCATCTCGTGCATCAGCTCCTCGAACGTCTTCGGCACTTCCAGCGAGACGACGATGAGCGTCAGCGCGAACCCGAACACGATGTCGCTGAACGCCTCCACACGCGTGACCTCGTGCGCGCGGTTCCGGAACGGAAATGGATTCGGCATGGAGGCAATGTAGCGGCAGGACGGAGCGCTGTCATGTGATGTTTGTCATGAGACTCACGCGGCGTGCTGCAGGGCTGCCGACTCGGCGAGCATCCGTTCGATCTCCGCGCGCACGCCGGGGTGGTAGCGGTCGCGGGCCACGGCGAAGATGGCGGCGGCACGGGAACGGTCGCCGGCGGTGATCAACGTGTTGTACAGCGTGAGCACGGCGCCGTTGGTGCCGGCCCGCAGGAGCACGCGTTCCACGCCGGCGTAGACAGGCTGGTAACCGCCGAAGATCCCGAGGACCAGCCAGCGCAGGGGAGGGAGCGGGCGCGTGCTCAGGTGCAGCACCGCATCGATCTCGGCCAGCCGATTCGCCGCCGGCGCCTGCTGGAGGAACAGGTCCAGGTGCGTGTCTGTCCAACCGGCGCGGTCGAGATTTGCGAACGACGTACCGGCCGTGAAGCGCTGCACCTGTGCCTGCACCTGACGGGCGATCGCGGAGCTGGCCGGCGCCGAGACATTCGACGGCAGGTTCGGTGCGTAAATCCACTCCACCACGCGCAGCCGCTGCTCGACGTCACTCGGCAGCGCCTGCTCGCGAAGGAATGCCAGGAAGTTCCGCTCATCCACCCAGTGGAACGCGAAGCGGCGGAAGTACGCTTGCAGGATCGCGTCGAAGGCCGGGCGGCCCAGCGAATCCTCCAGCGTCCGCAGGAACAGCTCGCCCTTCGTGTACGACGCGCTGTTGAAGGCAATCCCGGGATTCTGCTGCTGGGTCAGCGGGCGATGCAGCAGCGTGTCGGACGGATCGGTGCTGAAGCGCACCAGCCCCTCGAAGGCCGTGCGGTCCACCGACAGCTGATGCTCCGCGCGCGCCGGCCCACCCAGTGCTTCGACAAAGCGGATCGCCAGATACGACGCGAAGCCCTCGTTCAGCCAGACGTCGTCCCAGCTCCCCGTGGTCGTGGCGTCGCCCGACCACGAATGCCCCAGCTCGTGCGCGATCAGCAGCGACGGCACCAGCGGATCGGGGTGATTGCCCGTGACCACGCTCGGATTGATGAAGTTCAGCCGCGGGTGCTCCATCCCGCCCACCACGAAGGTCGGTGGCATCAGCAGCACATCGTGGCGCGGGAACGGATGCGGCCCGGCGATCTCCTCCGCCGCGTCGAGCAGTTCCGGCAGATAGGCCAGCTCCTCGATCGCGTCCGGCATCAGCTCCGGCTCCGCGTACACGCCCGTGCGCTCGTCGAAGGCGTGGAACTCGAGCCTTCCCACCGCCAGCGCGATGAGGTACGGCGGCACCGTCTCGTTCATCCGGAACGTGTACACGCCGCTCGTGTTCGTCTCCGTCGGGTTCTCCGCGCTCATCAGCGCCAGCATGCCGGGCGGCACGTGCAGCGTGGCCTCGTACGTCAGCCGCATCGACGGCGTGTCCTGGATCGGGATCCAGCTTCGCGCGTCGATCGGCTCGTTTAGCGAATAGAGATACGGCTGCTGCCGCCCGAAGCTTTGGGCGGCGCTGTTCCAGAAGAGGCCGGACGCGTCGCTGGCCGTCGTGTACTCGATCGTCACCGTGTGCGTGGCCGGCGTGATCGGAATGGTGAACCGCGAGCCGTGCTGCGTCGGCGGGCCAATCGTTCCCGTTACCTGCTGCGTTCCGTCCAGCAGCACCCGGCTGGTGGCCAGCTGCCGCGTGTCGAGCACCAGCCGGTTTGTGCCCGTCGGATTGTCGAGCGTCAGCGTGGCGCTGCCGCGGAGACGGTGCTGCGCGAAGTCCACCGTCAGATCGAGGGCCAGGTGCGTGGTCGTGACCTCGTCCGTATTCGAGAACGTGAAGACGTTCGCCGGCGCCTGCGTGAGTGGCGGCGTGACCGGGTGCGGCACCGCGCGCTGACGCACCGCCTGCGCCTGGAAGACGAAGAGGAAGGAGAACGCGAGGAGCAGGGTCCGATGGCGCACGATCGAATGATAAAGTCCGCCGCATGCTCGTCCGGT
>JAXDJK010000717.1:0-6936 GCA_034665665.1 Acidobacteriota bacterium | reverse complement strand
ATTGGGATTCGAGGAGCCATGCGTCTCGTGGCAGGTCGTGCATTCACCGACCTCGGTGCCGCCATGCGAGAAGACGAACGGCCCACGTTTCTCCGTGTGACAGGAGACACAGGGCGCTTCGCCGGCGCTCGTGCGGCGCAGATGGCCGGCGATGGCCAATGACTGCTCGCCGGTCGCGCGCCGGCCATGCGGCTCATGGCACGTCGAGCAGGTCATGCCACCGCGATCGAGACGATGCGCATACGGCTTGTTGCGCATCGATGCCGACTGCGTATGACAGGAACCGCACAGCGCGAGCTGGGGCTTTGCGACGAGATGGGGCGACCGCGGATCGGACGAATGGATGGAGTGGCAGGTCAGGCAGTTGACCTGATTCGAGTTCGCATGCATCCCGCGGCGGGTCATGCGGTCGGTCGTGACGTCGTGGCAGAGCATGCACGTCTCGTCCGAGCCGGCCTTGCCGCGCGGCACGACGATCTTCGTCTTGTCGCCGCCCGATTCCATGTGCTCCGTGCCGTCGCCGTGACACGTGGCGCAGGCATCGTTGGACACGACCCCGTTGGTAACGGCGCCGCGCGCGTGGGGATTGGTGAGGAAGTGCTTCGCCTGATCGTGACAGTCGGAGCAGGAAGGCACCGTTGCGGGCGCTTCTTCCGCGGGCGTTGCCTCAGGGACTGTGGCCGTTGCCGGCGGAGAAGGAGAAGGTGTCTCCTGCGCCACCGTGACCGCGGACGAGCCGAACAGGAGCAGGAGGAGCAGTCCCCCGAATACAAACCGTTTCATCGCCAGCCATCCTTTCGGCGTTCATCGGAGGCGAGGGAGGCCATGTGGCCTCCCTCGCGCAACCGTCGTTACTTGGCGTGAACCTTCTCGACCGCCCAATCCTTGCCGGTGCCGTGGCACGTGGCACAGGCCTCGGACGGATTGGTCGATCCGGGGAAGGTCACCGTATTGAGGAACGCGTGCGCTGCTGCGTCCTGGCTGTCATGACAGCCGAGGCAGGCCGCCGTGCCGGGACCGTGCGGTGTGAAGAAGTCGCGGAGTGTCGTCACGGACGTAAGGCCCGTCGGGAGCGGCAGCTTGAACGAATTCGCCGTGTGGCACTTCGTGCAGCTCGTGCGATCGCCGGGATAGAGCACTTCATTGAAGTTGATGGGCGTATTGCCGAACCCGAAGATCGTGAAGTCCTGCGTCAGCTCCTCGCCGGTGTGAATGCGGTGCACCATGCGCTGGAAGGAGATGGATTCCGGCTGACCTGCATTGGCAGGGCGACGGCTGGTATCGCTCTCTTTCGGGTTGTGGCAGATCACGCACTCCTCGGTAGTGTTGCGCTGTCCGCCATGGAGCGAGAGTGTGTCGTGGCATTGATTGCACTGCGCCGTGGTGACCACCGTCCGGCGGGGCGTCACGGCGCCGCCGGTGAGTGAAACGTACTTGATCGGATTGATCGTCGATTCCTGGACGGCGATGTCGGGGCCGCCGTCGCCGCGCTTGAGCGTGGCGTTGCGGCGGATGTCGGCGCTGATCGTCCACGTGCCCGTCGCATCGGCGGGGATTGCATTCGTGAACGTGTATGTGGTCGTGCCGGTGGTCGCGTTGTACACGCCGATGGTGCGGCCCTCTTCGCGCCGATACCAGGTGTAATCGACCGTCGCGCCGATGGAGCCGGCGAGGATCGGAGAGAAGGTAGCCAACTTGGTCGCGTCGATGAACGTGCCGTCCGCGTTCTTCAGCGCGAACACCGCGGTAGGCTTCTGGCCCGGCGCCATGTTCGACGTGCTGACGACCGTCGCGGTGATGCCTTTGAGCTGCTTCGACTTCAGCGGAATCGTATGCGCGCCTTTGATGGAAGCGTCGAACTCCACTTCGCTCTCCGGCTGATGGCAGGATGCGCACTGATTGTCATTGAGCTGCGCGCCGGCAGGGTGATTCGCGCCGGTCACCCAGTTGATGGTGTCGTGGCAGGAGCCGCACGCTTCGCGGCCCGGCTTCGTGTACCAGGCATCGGACTGGGCCGGCTTCTTCGTCGCGTCGATCCCTTCGTGGCAGTTGTCGCAGTTCCGGGGATCCTGGGGGAACGTCACGTGTGAGTAATCGTGAACCGAGTTCCCGTTGCCCCAGATGACGTACGGCTTCGACAAGAGACCGGGCGCGTGGATCTTGTGAGCCATGACCTTCATGTCGACGGTGTTGCCGGTGTCAGGATCGACGGTTTGCGGCTGATGGCAGAGGGCGCAGAGCTTGACGTCGCGCCGCGAGCCGCCGTGAAGGCCGAAGGTCTTCGAGTCGTGGCAGGCAAGGCAACTGGTCTGGTCGTTGATCTTCGCCCAGGTCTCGGTGACCGGCTTGGCATCCGGACGGAAGTCGTACTCGACGTTCGCGTAGTAGGTCTTCCCTGCTCCCACGGACGGGATGTCGTTGAGGTTGCGGCTCGAGTAGATCCCGAGGGTGTGCGTCTTCGTCTGATCGAAATTCTCCGGGAGGGCGCTCCCGAACCTGTACTTCCCATGGCCGGTATCGAGATCCGTCCAGACGCCTCCGGAATCCGCGGCGGCTTGAAGCGCTTTCGCGCCGGGGTTCGGACTGTTGGCGGCGCCGGTGGCCGAACGCGTGATGTACGAGGTGTAGTGCCGCTCCGAAGAATTCCACCACGCCAGAATGAAGCTGGCGCTGATGACGCCCGGCGTGGTCTTGCCGAGGCGGTCGATCGGCTGGTCGAAATCGTCGGTGAACGTGACGTCCACGACCGGCTTGCGATCCGCGGGGATGGTGATCGAGTTCACCTTGATCTTCAGCCCCGGCCGGATGTAGGCGATCACGTCGTCGCTGAGATAGGCCTCAATCCGGTCGGATGGGAACTTCGCCGCGGCCGGCGCCGACGGCGGGCCAGCAGCCCTACGCCTGCCCGGAGTGCCCGGAATGGATGCCGAGGCCGTGAGCGCGCCCGTCATGGCGAGCACCAGAAGTGTGCGGAGCAGGCGTCTTTGGATTCGCATATTCGTCCTTTTCATGATCGCAACGTGGAGACTTCTCTGTCGAAGCACACGCTAAGACCTTGGGGGCGAGACGAGCATGCGCGGGACCACGGTTGCCGTGTGACAGACGTCACATACGCGGGTGAGCATGATCGTTCCAGGACGAGGCGTGCCCCAGTATCGTTCATCCAGCCGAAAGGTGCAGATAAATATGCGAATCTCCCCTCGAGTGCCCCGCAACTTCCCGCTCGTATTGATCGTTCTCGCGGTCACGCTCTTCAGCATCGGCTCCTACTACGGGCTCGCGATTGCGCCGCCCGAACAGTTCATGGGCGAGGTGCAGCGGATCATGTACGTCCACGTGCCAACGGCCTGGGCGGCGATGCTGGTCCTCACCTGGGCCTTCGTCTGCGCCGTGGCCTGGCTGGTATCGGAGAAATGGCGCTGGGACCACCGGCTGGAGGCAGCCATCGAGATGTCGGTGGTGCTCTGTTTCCTGCTGTCGGTTCAAGGAGCGATCTGGGCCAAGCCGACGTGGGGTGTCTGGTGGGACTGGGATCCACGGCTGACCACGGTTGCCATTCTGCTGATGGTGTTTCTCGGCATCGCCGCCTTGCGCCGCTTCGTGGATGACCCGATGCGACGCGCGACCTGGTCTGCCATCGCGACCGTGATCGGATTCATCGACGTACCGATCGTCTATTACTCGGTCAAGTGGTGGAACTCACTGCACCAGCAGCAATCGAGTACGTCAGGAGTGGCGCGTGAGTTCCGCATTCCGCTGCTGCTCAACTTCTCCGCGCTGATGCTCCTGATCGTGGGCGTGCTGATCCTCCGGGCGCGCGTAGCAGCAGTGCGCGCCGAGGAAGAGCTCCCGCCCGTTCCGGACTGGGACAGCGTACCGGTCGAGGTGATGTCATGAGCGGAATCGTGAGTGGAGGCTGGCCTTTCGTCTGGGCGGCGTACGTCATCTCCGTGCTGGTCCTCGGCGGCTACACCGTCGTCACGATACGTGACGCGGTGAGGTGCATCACAGGACAGAGGTGACTGCCCTCCTCGCTCGATGTGCACCGTCATCCTACTGTGACTGCGAGGCCTTGCCATGCGCACGTCGCTGATTGCCGCCGCCCTCGTCATCGCATTCATCCGGATCCCTGCGGCCGCACAAATAGCCAATGAAGAATGTCTCGCCTGCCACGACACGGTGCACGCCGAGAAGTTCGGGGCATCCGTCCACGCGCCCCTCGATTGCACCGGCTGCCACGCCGACATAAAAGACGTTCCCCACGACCCGGCACCGAAGAAGGTCGACTGCGCTTCGTGCCATACCGATGCGGTCGAGGCGTGGAATCACAGCCTCCATGCGAAAGCGGCGGCGGCGGGAAGAGGAAAGGGGCCGCAATGCCAGGACTGCCACGGCTCCGCTCATGAGATCCAGCCGATGCAGCGGGCGAAAATTCCGCAGATCTGCTCGAGTTGCCACGGCCAGAAGTTCGTCATGCAGAAGGCGGGACTGAGCGCCCAGCCGGCCATCTCGTATCAGGAAAGCGTGCACGGCAAAGCGGTCGCCAAAGGATCGACGCGCGCCGCGGTCTGCACCGACTGCCACGACTCGCACAACGTCCGGCCGGCCAACGACCCGCTCTCCGGAATCTTCAAGTTCAACGTCGGCCGCACGTGCGGCCAGTGCCACGCGGCCATCGCCGGTCAGTACCACGAGAGCGTGCACGGCAAGGCGCTGGCGCGCGGAAACGGCTCCACTCCCGTCTGCACCGACTGCCACGGCATCCACACCATCTCCACGGCCGCCGATCCGGCGCACGGACCGCGCGCGAGCTGCATCCGCTGTCACGAAGGAGTGCGCCTCAATCAGGAGCTCGGTGTGGCCGCCGCGCGCGTCAGCTCGTACGAATCCAGCTATCACGGCCTGGCGCGCCAGCTCGGCTCGACCACCGCCGCCGACTGCGCAAGCTGCCATGGCACGCACGACATCCTCCCCTCCTCCGATCCACGCTCCGCCGTTCATCCCGCCAACCTGCAGAAGACGTGCGGTAAGTGCCATGAGGGCGCGCAGGCGAATTTCGCGCGCGGCAAGGTCCATCGGAGCGCGGGCGAAACCGACGATACCGGCTCGTTCATCAACACCTGGATCCGCCGCATCTACATCGCGCTGATCGTGCTGACCATCGGGTTCATGGCTCTGCACAATCTGTTGATCTGGTGGCGCAAGGCGCAGGCAGCGCGGCGTGCCAGCGGCCGGACCGTCGTGCGGATGAACCTCAACCAGCGCGTGCAGCACTTCATCCTCGTCCTCAGTTTCGTCGTGCTGGTCATCACCGGCTTCGCTCTGGCCTGGCCCGATTCCGTGCTGGCGAGGATCTGCGGCCCCGAAGCCGTGCGCCGCCTGATCCACCGCATCTCCGCCGTCGTGATGATCATCCTCGGCGTCTACCACCTCGGATACATGACCCTGACGCGCGAGGGACGGCAGGGGCTGCGCGACTTCTGGTTCCGCTTCTCCGACGGCAAGGACCTCATCGCCGTCCTGCGCAACCGCCATCCTCGGGCCGGCCGATTCACGTACGCCGAGAAGGCCGAGTACTGGGCCGGGCTGTGGGGGACGATCGTCATGGCCATCACAGGCCTGACGATCTGGTACTCCGTCGATGTGGCGACCTGGATTCCCCGCTGGTGGATCGACATCGCCACCACCATTCACTACTACGAGGCCATTCTGGCCACGCTGGCGATCATCGTCTGGCACATCTACCACGTGATCCTCGATCCGGACGTTTATCCGATGAACTGGGCGTGGCTCGATGGCAAGGTATCGGAAGAGCAGTTTAAAGAAGAACACCCGCTCGCCCAGGAAAAGGCGCAGGATGAACCCACGAAAGAAGGAAACGAGTAATGTCGAAAACGGAGCGGCCGCTGTCGCGGAACCTGCTGAGTGAGATCGGTGTCGGCATCGCCACGCTCGGGCTGGTCAACCTTGCGTTTCTGATCTACCTCGACAGCACGGGGACGCATTCGAATCCCTACCTGGGCATCCTGACCTGGATCGTCGCGCCAGCGATCCTGATCTTCGGCCTGGCGGTGTTCCTGTTCGGGATCTGGCGCGAACGGCGCCGGCGACGGCTGCACGCACCGGGCGAAGTGCCCGAGTATCCGCGCGTCGATCTGAATGAGCGGCGCACACGTCTGATCCTGATCTGGACCGCAATGGGCCTCATGGTCTTCGTGACGATGTCCGTCGTGGGCAGCTATCAGGTCTACCACTACACCGAATCGGATGCCTTCTGCGGAACGATGTGCCATTCGGTCATGCATCCCGAGTACACGGCATACCAACAATCGCCGCACGCGCGCGTCGGCTGCGCCGGCTGCCACGTCGGGCCGGGCGCGGGCTGGTTCGTGAAATCCAAGCTTTCCGGCGCGTACCAGGTCTATTCCGTCCTCGCCCACAAGTATCCGAAGCCGATTCCTTCCCCGGTCGAGAATCTACGGCCGGCACAGCAGACGTGCGAGCAGTGCCACTGGCCGGAGAAATTCTTCGGCGCGCAATTGAAGGTCTTCGACCACTACGCGTACGACGAGGCGAGCACGCCGAAGGAAGTGCGCCTGCTCATCAAGACCGGCGGCGGCAGTCCCGAATCGGGCCAGACGGTGGGGATCCACTGGCACATGAACATCGCCAACGAGGTGACCTATGTGGCCGCGGACAAACAACGCCAGGTGATCCCCTGGGTCCGCGTCCGGAACCGCAAGACCGGGCAGGTCACCGAATACAAGGCCGAGGATTCGAAGCTGACGGATGCGCAGATCGCGGCGGCCGGGAAACGGACGATGGATTGTGTCGATTGCCACAATCGCCCGACGCACATCTACCGTGCGCCCGACGCCTCGGTGGACATGGCCCTGCGCGCCGGACGCATCGATCGCACGCTTCCTTTCATCAAGC
>JAXDJK010000716.1:0-2532 GCA_034665665.1 Acidobacteriota bacterium | reverse complement strand
GAAGAGGCCGTCGTAACCGTACTCGCCCTGCAGGTAGGCGGCGCACGGGAGGATCTTGCGTTTGTCCTTGAGGATGGCCTCGACCATCTCCACGCTCGACGCGCCCGGCGCATACCAGGCCGAGGTCTTGAGCAGGTTCACGATCTCCGCGCCGCCGTTGCGGGTGCGGTCGACGATGGCGTCGATGCGCTCCTTCGAAATGAGCTCGGTGATCGGGATGCCGGCCACGGTCGAGTAGCGCGGCAGCGGGACCATGGTGTCGCCGTGGCCGCCGAGGACGAAGGCGTGCGTGTTCTCGACAGAGACGTTCAGCTCCATGGCGATGAAGGCGCGCATGCGGGCGGAGTCGAGCACGCCGGCCATGCCGAGGACACGCTCGCGCGGGAAGCCGGACACGCGGCGCGCCACTTCGCACATCGCGTCGAGGGGATTGGAGACGACGATGATGATGCAGTTCGGGGAGCGCTGGGCTACCTCGCGGGTGACGCCGGCGACGATCTCTTCGTTCTTCCAGAGAAGGTCGTCGCGGCTCATGCCGGGCTTGCGGGGCAGGCCGGCGGTGATGACGACGATGTCCGAGTTCTCGGTGCCGTCGTAGTTGTTGGTGCCGGTCAGAATGGCGTCATATTTCTCGACCGGCGCCGTCTCCATCATGTCGAGCGATTTGCCCTGCGGCACGCCTTCGACGATGTCGACCAGCACGACATCCGCGAGCTCCTTGAGTGCAATGCCCTGCGCCACGGTCGCGCCGACATTTCCGGCGCCGACCACTGTCACTTTCGTTTTCATCGTTATCCTCTTGATCCGGTGCGAATTTTGCGCGGCGGATTCTATCGCCAATGCTGACTGACTTCACGACCACGGCCAACGCCATCGCGGCTACGACGAAGAAGAGCGTGAAGGAGCGGCTGCTGGCCGATTACCTGCTCACGCTCGACGACGCTTCGCTGGAGCGAGCGGTAGTGTTCTTCTCCGGCTCTCCGTTCCCGCGCCGCGACCAGCGGGTGACCGGCGTCGGCTGGTCGACGATCGCGGAAGCGGTGGTGGAGGCGACCGGCCGGACGCACGAGGAGCTGTGGGAGGTGTACCCCAAGTACGCCGACCTCGGCGATGCGGTGGCCGACATCTTCCCGCCGGTCGAACGGACGATCACGCTGTCGGAAGTCGGCGAGACGTTCGACCGGCTCGCCGCGACGAGCGGCGCGACGGAGAAGAAGGGCGTGCTGGCCGAGCTGTTCGGCAAGGTGGACGCGCAGGGCGCGCGGTTCCTCATCAAGATTCTCCAGAGCGAGGCCCGCATCGGGTTGCAGGAAGGGCTGGTGGAGTCGGCGATCGGGAAGGCGTTCGGCCGGCCGCTGGAGAGCGTGCGCCGCGCGAATATGTTCGCCGGCGATATCGGTGCGGCGGCGCTGCTGGCGAAGAGCGACGCGCTGGACAGCGCGAAGATGGCGCTGTTCGCACCGTTCGCCTTCATGCTCGCGCAACCGGAGGAGGACCCCGCCGAGATCGTGGCCGCCCTCGGCGTTGGCGCCTTCGCCGACGACAAATACGATGGCGTGCGCGCGCAGATTCACACCGACGGGTCGGTCGCGAAGATCTACTCGCGTACGCTCGACGAGGTCACGCATCGCTTTCCGGAAATCGAAGCCGCGGCACTCGCACTCGGCCGCGGCGCGATTCTCGACGGCGAGATCGTGGCGTTCTCCGATCGCATCCTGCCATTCGCCACCATCCAGAAACGCCTCGGCCGGCGGAAGGTGACGGACAAACTGCTCGCCGATGCTCCGGTGGTCTTCTTCGCGTTCGATCTTCTCTATCTCGACGGCCAACCGCTGTTCGAAACGCCGCTGAGCGAGCGGCTAGCCAGACTGCGCGAGCTCGGTCACGGCGGTGCGATCCGGCCGTCGGACCAGAGCGAGATCCGCGACGCGGCACACATCGATGCGCTGTTCGATGCGGCGCGCATCCGCGCCAATGAAGGGTTGGTGGTGAAGGATCCGCAGTCGATCTACACGCCCGGGCGCCGCGGCAAATCGTGGCTGAAGTACAAGAAGGCGCTGGCGACGCTCGACTGCGTGGTGACGTATGCGCAGTGGGGGAATGGCAAGCGGCGCGCGGTGCTGTCGGACCTTACGTTCGCGGTGTGGCGAGACCGGGAGCTGGTCACGATCGGCAAGGCGTACAGCGGCCTGACGGACGTGGAGATCGCGGCCATGACGGAGCACCTGCAGAAGACGTCGATCGAGCAGCACGGGCCGGTGTTCCGCGTCGAGCCGACGGTGGTGCTGGAGATCGCGTTCGACCGGATTCAGGAGTCGTCGCGCCACAAGTCGGGCTACGCGCTGCGCTTTCCGCGCATCGCGCGCATCCGCGACGACAAGTCGCTGGAGGAGATCTCAACAATCGACGACGTTCGCCGTATCTACGAGGGACAACTGCGCCGCGAGGCGCAGGAAGGAGACTGAAAAGCGATGCCTCTCTACCGTTCGCGCCGACACAGGATCTTCGCCGGAGTATGCGGAGGGCTGGCCG
>JAXDJK010000715.1:0-3543 GCA_034665665.1 Acidobacteriota bacterium | reverse complement strand
AACGGGCGGCAGCGCTACGCCGGCTGGGGCGCGTTGCGCAAGCTGCTCTACCTCGACCGCGTAGCCCCCGAGCTAGCGGATGTTCCCCCTCCGCGTGCGGAGGGCAAGACCGACGTGACCACCGCCGAGATGGAGCAAACGGTCGAGGAGATGTTCCGCGAGTACCACGTCGACGAGTCGCATCTCATCGAAGAGCTGGCCCTCGACGCCGACCTCCTCGACATCTTCGAGACCGGCGAAGGCCGCCCCGCCGCGGAGCTGCTGGCCGATCATCGCCGCGACCTCGTCGACAAAGTGAACTACTGGACCGGTGTACGGCGCACGCTCGCGAGGGCCCTCGTCGATGCCGTCGAGCAGCGTCTCCGCGAGCTCGCCCTCGTGGCCGCGCCGGAGCGCAGCCGCGGGCAGATGGTCGAGCTGACCGTCTACATCACCACCCTGGCCATGACCTTTCTCACCGGCAACCGGCGCCTGCGCCACGCAAGGAAACGATGAAAATCGACATTCTGTTCGACCGCTACGAAGGCTACGAGGAGTACCCCGGCGCCAACATCGAAGCCGCGATCGCCAAACCCAAAGCCAAAAAGCCGAAGAAAAAGAAAAAGACTGACATCGAAGCCATCTCCGACGCGCTGCGCGAGCTCGGTCACGAGCCGTCGCTCCTCCCCATCGACGGCCGGCTGCAGACGCTCAACAAGGTCGCCAAATCGACGTCGGAGCTCTGCTTCAACCTGGTCGAGTCGTACGCTGGCAACGACACCATGGAGATGCACTTCGCCGCGTATCTCGACCTGGTCGGGAAGCGCTACACCGGCGCCGGCCCGCAGGGCTCGTACCTGGCCATGGACAAAGCCGTGGCCAAGAAGATCATCCGCTTCCACGGCCTCTACACGCCGTACGCCGCGGTGGTGCACAACGGCCGGGTCGAGCACGCCCAGGACATCCGCTTCCCGCTGATCGTCAAGCCCGCCTCCGAAGACGCGTCGAAGGGGATCGACTCCGGCTCCGTCGTCCAAGAGCTCAAGGAGCTGCTCGAGCGCATCGCCTACATTCACGACGAATTCGACTGCCCGGCCATGCTCGAGGAGTACATCGAAGGCCGCGAGCTCTACGCCGCCGTGGTCGGCAACGACAAGCCCGAAGCGCTACCGGTGGTGGAGCTCGATCTCTCCAAGCTGCCCGAAGGCATGCCCCACATCGCCGGCTATGAAGTGAAGTTCGACGTCCGCACCGAAGCCTACAAGAAGACCAAATCCGCGCCCGCGCGTGACCTCGGCGACGAGTTGGTGAAGACCATCCACGAAACCGCCGTCACCGCCTACCGCGCCCTCAAGCTGCGCGACTACGGCCGCCTCGATCTGCGGTTGGCGGAGAGCGGGCGGGTCTACGTCATCGAGGCGAACCCGAACCCCTGGCTCGACCCCACGGCCGAGTTCATGATGGCCGCGAAAGAGTCGGGGCGCTCGTACACCGAGACCATCGGCGAGATCGTGGAGCTGGCGATGAAGCGCTAAGCCTTGTCATCCCGAGCGTCGAGCGAGGGACCTGTGCGGGTGGGGCGCGGGGAGTGTGGCTTGTGCCCGGCGCCCAACCCGCACAGGTCCCTCGCTACGCTCGGGATGACAAATCAGCCGCCGAGCGCCCGATACCGCTCCAGCGCCACCCGCAGCAGCTCGATGCTCGTCCGCAAATCCGTCTCGTTCAGCACGTACGCGATGCGCACCTCGCTCCGGCCCATCCCCTCGCGCGCGTAGAACCCGCTCGCCGGCGCCACCATCACCGTGGCTCCCTCGTGGGAAAAGTCCGTCAGCAGCCAGGCCGCGAAATCGTCCGCGTTGGTGATCGGCAGGCGGGGGACGCAGTAGAACGCCCCCTCCGGCTTGTGCAGCTCCACGCCCGGGATCGACATCAATCCCTCGTACAGCACGTCGCGGCGGCGCTGGTACTCGGCCGTGATGCCCTGCAGGTACTCCTCGCCCAGCGACTCCGCGCCGACCGCGATGAACTGCGCGATGCCCGGGGGCGACAGACGGCCCTGGGCCATGCGCACGCAGCCGCTGAAGACCTCTCGGTTGCGCGTGACCAGCGCGCCGAGGCGGATGCCGCAGGCGCTGTAGCGCTTCGAGAGACTGTCCACCACGATCACGAGCTCCTCGGCACCCTTCAGCTCCAGCGCGCTCTTCGCTTCGCGGCCGTCGTAGACGAACTCGCGATAGACCTCGTCCGAGATCAGGAACAGCCCGCGGTCGCGGCAGAGCTGCGCGATCATCTCCAGCTCCTCCGGCGTGTACACCGTGCCGGTCGGATTGCTCGGATTGCAGATCATGATGGCCCGCGTCTTCGGCGTCAGCGCCCGCTCGAACACCTCGCGCGTCGGCAGGTGGAACCCGTCGCTGCCGCGGCTCGTGACCGTGACGATGTTCACCCCCGCCATCGTGGCGAAGGCACGGTAGTTCGCGTAGAACGGCTCGATCAGCAGCAGGTCTTCGCCCTCATTGAGGCAGGCCATCAGCGCGAAGAGAATGGCCTCGCTGCCGCCCGTCGTGGCCAGGATCTCCGTCGGCGCGAGCTGCATCTTCAGGCGCCGCTCGTAGTAGCGCATCAGCGAACGGAGGAACTCCGGCGTGCCGCTGGACGGCGAATACTCCAGCACCTTCGTATCCAGCTGCTGCAGCCGGTCGCGGATGCAGGCCGGCGTCTCGATGTCCGGCTGGCCGATGTTCAGGTGATAGACGCGCGTGCCGCGCGCCTTCGCCGCATCCGCCAGCGGTGCGAGCTTGCGGATGGGCGAGGCCGGCATTGCCAGCGCGCGCCGCGAGACCGCGAACGCGCGCTCTTGTTCCACTTCCTGCAACGATGTCATTTACTTTTTCTTCTTCGATGTCGACGACATACCGACCGGATCCGCGCCGGGGATGAAGTTGCGATCGCCCTGCTTGGTATCCGCCGTGGTCTGCGCAAACCGCTGCTTCTGCTCCTCGCGGTTGTCGCCGTTGTCCGGGCCATCCGTATGCTCGCGGCCGGCTGTCTGGTAGAAGTTCGGATTGACGTTATTGTTCTTGCTCATGCCCTCCCTAAAGTGCGAAGGACGTGCCGCGCGGCACTATAATCCAGCCTCTACCGTGCGCGTACTCGTCCCCGCAATTGTGATGCAGATCATTTGACGCGCCGCGCGTCTTGGCAGACCATCGTCCTCGCTCCGCGAGCAGTCCACTCGTGCGAGATCCCACGGTCCATCACAACCACGGAGGAAGCCCCCCGATGAAACGCATCTCCGCAGTACTGCTCGCCGTCTGCATCGCCGTCGGCTTTGCCACAGATGCCGCCGCGACGACGTTGCGCCGCTACACGCTCCTCGAAGTCCGCGACGCGGCCGACACGATCTTCGTCGGCGTCCCCGCCTCGTCGTCCACACGCGTCGTCGCCGACGGCAAGATCGTCGTCACCGATTACGCCATCGACGTCAAGGAAGTACTGAACGGCACCGTCGCGGCCACGACCACCATCACCTTCCCGGGCGGTAAGCACGGCGAGAAGAAGATG
>JAXDJK010000714.1:0-3661 GCA_034665665.1 Acidobacteriota bacterium | reverse complement strand
CTGCTTTATCAGCGGAGGTTGTATCCTCGGAGTCATCGTCTCCACCTTCGCCGTGACGATCGAAGCGGGACGCTTGGGGAGAGCGGTGCGGGAGGCTGTCGGGCGCGACCCCGACGCGGCCGCTACCTGACCGGATCGACCGCCTCCCTCGCCCTCCGCCGCTCCGTCTCCTCCTTCGTCGGAATGGCATGCCCATACTGCTCGTGATAGGCGCGGCGCATGTTCTCCATGTGGGGGATGAGGTTTGCGTGCTCGGGCTGGCGGGCCAGTTCCGCGGCGGCGTAATAGACGTCGAGGGCCTGCTCGACGGCGGACTCGATGGCAGCGGCGGCCAGCGCTCGGGCGTCGTCGGCCAGCGATTCGAGAGCGTCAGCGATCGCTTCCATCTCGAAATCCTCCGTCGTGCGCGCGTCCGTGCGCGTGGTGGCGCGCGGCGGATGGGCGGTGCGGCGGATGCGGTGGAGGGGCATGGTGGCGCGGATTTTTGCGAGACCGGCCAGGACCTGCTCGGTGTCGAGTCGGTGTTGCATCGTTCTCCTCTGTCTGGAAAAGACCGGGCGTGCCCTACGCACGCCCGGTCCGGGGCAATTACACCTTCGGCGGCGCGGCCACGACGGCGGCCGGGGCCGGGACGCGGCGGCGGCGACCGAACGTGTTCACACGGCGCATGGCTTCGACATGCGGGAGAAGGTCGGCGTTCTCGGACTGACGAACGAGCTGACGGGTAATGGAGTAGGTCTGCAGTGCGGCCAACCCGAGGCGGTAACGGCGGCCGAGATTCGCCGCGGCAACCCCTTTCAGCATCGTCTCCAGTTCGTGCTCGACGTTGCTCCAGCGGCTGACGTCCTCGCGGTCGATGCGCAGCACGTCGGCACTCTTGCCGATCGCGGTGGCAACCAACGGCGAGGCGCCAACCGTATTGGTCGCAGCCTGCACGAGATCGTCGGCCACGTGGGCTGCCCTGCGCAGGGACTGAGCGTCCGATACCGGCAGCGGTCCGAACTCGGGGATATGGGGCCTGAGGGTGCGGAGGTGCTCGACGATCTGTTCGGGCGTGAGCGGCTCAGTGCCGTCCGCCGAGATCGCCGGATTTGGAGTACTTCCTTTGATGACCATGATGCCTTTCCTTTCTGCGTGGTTTGTTGACGGTTGATTGATTTCCCGAGCCCGCGAGCCTCGGGGCTTCTACTGCGCATACACGCGTGCGCACACGTGTACAGTTCCGAGGTCCCGATAACGGCTGGAGGAGCTCCGCTCAACCCCACGCGAGCACCGGTGGCCATCACTCAAGCACTGCCGGTACTACGGTTACGGTGAAACTATGATACGTCCGTCCGCGGGAGATGTCACGCGATTTGTGTAAACTTTTGTCGACCTGTCTACTTTAGATGGCGAAAGCGATCTTCGGATCACATCGGGTATTCCGTTGATGGAGGCGAGCGATCTTTGGATCAGACGACGCATTCTTCGGATCACCCGCGAGTGATCTTCAGATCAGACCGAGCGTTCTTCGGATCACCCACCAGTGATCTTCAGATCAGACGAAGCGTTCTTCGGAATGGTCGAAGCCTTCCAAGGAACTCGCATGGGTAATCTTCGGATCACACGGAGCGATACGAAGATCACACACCGGTGATCCGCGGATCAGCAGGAGCAATCCTTAGATCACTCGCCGCGTTACGCGCTCGCGGCCGGCCGTTGCCGGGCAACGAAGGTCTGAGCCGCGTCGGACTGGAACAGCTCCCGCGTCTCGTGCTCCTCATCGTCCGTGACCGCTTCCAATGCCAGGTCGGTGTAATCGAGACGCCGCGGATCGCGCTTGATTTGCGCCCACTTCGCGTGCAATCCGAGCCACAGGCGAGACCAGCGCAGGAACTTACCGACGCTTTCGGCAAAGTACATCGGGTAGAACTGCCAGACCGGGAGGATGGGCAGGCCGGGGCGGCGGTCGCGGCGGAACTTGAGGCGAAAGAAGCCGGCTTCGAGGGGGTGCACTTTCTCGATGCCGATGGAGCCGCGGAACCAGGTCAGGAGGAGCACGGCGTTGCCCGCCCGGCCGCGGGTTGCAGCCAGTCGGCGCAGGACCGTCTCCATGTGCTCGTCGGTGTAATACGTGTCCCAGGCCACCTGGTACGCGCGCTCCCACTCCTCCCGCGGCATGCGGGCGTGGGAGGCGGTGACGTGGTTCAGGTCGTAGCGATTGAGATCCGGATCGAGCTCCACGCCGGCGCGGACGAGGGTCTGGTGATCCTCGGAACCGGGCAGCGGCGTGAG
This sequence comes from Acidobacteriota bacterium, assembly GCA_034665665.1. Lineage (GTDB taxonomy): Bacteria > Acidobacteriota > Thermoanaerobaculia > Gp7-AA8 > Gp7-AA8 > DASWOB01. The sequence continues at coordinate 1,387 of JAXDJK010000714.1, read as the reverse complement.
GAAGAAGAACTCGAGCATGTCCACCGGCAGCTCGCGCTTGATGATCTCGATGTCGTGGCGGATCGAATCGACGGTGTCGTTCGGGAAGCCGAGGATGTAGCCGGCGTACGTGATCACCTTGGCCGTCTTCCAGGCCAGCAGCATCTTGCGGTACTCGGTGATCTTGTTCTGACGCTTCTTCGCGCCGACCAGGCTGTCGGGGTTGATGTTCTCGAGGCCGATGAACACGCGGCGCACACCGGCGCGCTGGCACTTTTCGATGAAGCGGGGGATGCGGTGGCAGAGCGTGTCGACCTGCAGGATGAAGTGGATCTTCATCCCCTCCTTCTCACGCAGCTCGATGAGCCGGTCGAGGATCGGCTCCCAGTCGCGGTTGCGGGCGAAGTTGTCGTCGGTGATGAAGAAGGTGTGGAGCCCCTGGGCCACGTTCTCGCGGACCACGCGCTCCACGTCGTCGGCCGAGCGCCCGCGCGACTTGCGCCCCTGCACGTTGATGATCGTGCAGAACGAGCACTGGAACGGGCAGCCGCGGCCGGCGTCGAAGCTGGTCAGCCCGCCCGCGGTCCGGCTGGCGCGCCAGGCGGGAATCAGCGGGATGGGCGTGCCGTCGATGGCGGGCAGGTCGGCCATGTAGTTGTACATGTGCTTCAACTCGCCGGCCGCCGCGTCGAGGAGCACGCGATCGAGCCGCCGCTCCTCCGCCTCGCCCGCGAAGATGGAGACGCCCATGGCCTTGGCCTCGGCCAGCCCGGCGTCCACACCATTGAGCATGCTGATCGTGCCCGAGGCGTGGAAACCGCCGATGGCCACCTGGATGCCGCGGGCCCGGAGCGGACGGGCCAGGTCGAGCGCATGGGGAAACTGGTTGGACTGCACCCCGACCAGCATGACCATCCCGCTGCCGGCCTCCTCGATCATCCGCGCCAGCCGTTCCGGACGGACGCGGGTATTGGTCTCATCGTACGGGTGGATCTCGATGGCCACGTCCTCGCCGAGGATCTTGCGCTCCGCGCAATCCCTGGCCAGCCCGTAGAGCGCCGCCAGCGAGTTCGACGGAATGGCCGACCGGATCCACTGAATGACGTAACCATCATCATCGTAGTGAGATGGCTTCACCAGCACGAGACAGAAGCGGCGCGAATTGTGAGGCACGGTCCCGGAATGATACGCCGTCCGCTTCAGTGCGGGCCAGTCATCCGCCGATAAGCTGACAAGCGCTGCCGCTGCTTCGCTTTGGCTGCCGCATGCTCTTTCAGCTTCTGATCGTAGAAAGAACGCTTGGCCTGAAGAGTCGACTCATCCGGCGGGTAGTTGATATCGATGATCTCTTCCCACTTGATGAAGAGGGGGCCGGACAGGTCGGTGATGGGATTGATCCCGAGCCGGT
>JAXDJK010000713.1:0-3164 GCA_034665665.1 Acidobacteriota bacterium | reverse complement strand
CACGCTCGGGATGACAAGCTCGCACGCGCAAGGTCTACGCGAAGCATTTGATAGAGCCGTGCTCATGCGCCGAGGATGCGCTCGAGGCGCGCCAGCGGCGAGAGGACACGCGGGTCCACCTCGCTGGCGTGCCGCAGCAACGGGATCGAGCGCACGAGCTCCGGGCCGTGCTCGAGGCCCGTGATCGCCAACCGCAGCGGCATGAAGAGGTTCTTGCCTTTGAGGCCCGTGGTCGTCTTCAAGCGCTCGACCATGGCCTTGTAGGTCGCCTCGTCCGTCGGTATGCCGTGCGCGCGGAAGTCGTCTGCCACGGCCTCGGCAAACGCTCGATCGACCGCGGGCACCTCGTACTCGCTGACGAACCGCAGCGCTTCGGCGAACTGGGTGAGCCGGTGCACGCTGGTCTTCACCACGTCGATCCCCTCTTCGAGCCAGGGCACGTCGAGCCAGCGCCGCACCAGCGGCGCCAGCTGCGCGGGGGTCATGGCGTGGAGGTGCTGCGCGTTCACCCAGTCGAGCTTCTGCGGATCGAAGACTGCCGGCGCGGAGTTGACCCGCTCCATCGAGAACTTCGCGATGGCGTGATCGCGGCCGAACACTTCCAGCCCGTCGGGCGACGACCACCCGAGGAGCGTGAGGTAGTTGACCATGGCCTCGGGGAGATAGCCCTCTTCGGCGTATTGCGATACCGAGGTCGCGCCGTGGCGTTTGGACAGCTTCGTGCGGTCCTGCCCGAGGATCAGCGAGACGTGCGCGAAGCGCGGGACGCCCCAGCCCATGGCCCGGTAGATCAACACCTGGCGATGCGTGTTGGTGAGGTGCTCCTCGGCGCGGATGACGTGCGTGATCTCCATGTCCCGATCGTCGACGACCACGGAGAAGTTGTAGGTGGGAAGCGTGTCGGAGCGCACCACGATGAAATCGCCGAGCGACTCCTTCTTCCACGTCACCTCGCCGCGGATCATGTCGTCGATGGTGACGTCGCCATCCTCGGGCACGTGAAAGCGGACGGCGTACGGCTTCCCCGGTTCCACGCGGCGGTTGTGCCAGCAGGTGAGGTCGTAGTGCGGCGGACGGCTTTCGGCTTCGGCCTGTTTGCGCTTCGCTTCGAGCTCTTCCTCGGTGCAGTAGCAGCGGTACGCGACCCCGCGGTCGATCAGCTCGTTCGCCACGCGGCCGTAGGTGGCCACGCGCTCCGATTGCCGGTACGGCGCGTGCGGCCCGCCGACGTCCGGGCCCTCATCCCACTGCAGGCCGAGCCAGCGGAGATCTTCGAGGACCATCGCCTCGGACTCGCGCGTCGAGCGGGCCTGGTCCGTGTCCTCCACGCGGAGGAGCAACTCCCCGTCGGCGTGCTTCGCAAACAGCCAGTTGAAAATCGCAGTGCGCGCGCCGCCGACGTGCAGATGCCCAGTCGGCGAAGGCGCGAATCGAACGCGTACGGTCATGACCGTAGTTTATCCAACGGAGACCGCGACGATAGCCATCGCGCACAGCCCCTCACCGCGCCCGGTGAAGCCGAGGTGATCGGTGGTGGTGGCCTTGACGTTCACGTGGCCTTCGGGCAGGTCGAGCAGCCTGGCGATCGAGGCGATCATCTCGTCGCGATGTGGGGCGAGCTTCGGCTGCTGGGTGATGATGGTGACGTCGAGGTTCGAGATCTCGGCCGACATCTCGTCGAGGATCCGCTTCGCTTCGCGTACGAACACGGACGAGTCGGCGTCGCGCCAGCGCTCGTCGGTCGAGGGAAAGTAGTGGCCGATGTCGCCCGCGCCGGCGGCGCCGAGGAGCGCGTCAGTGATGGCGTGCAGCACGGCGTCAGCATCGGAATGGCCGGCCAGGCCGCCGGACTCCGCGATGCGCACGCCGCCGAGGATGAGCGGGCGGTCGGCGACGAACGGATGTACGTCGATCCCCTGCCCGATGCGGATCACGCCTCTTTGCTCCAGCGCAGGATCAGCGCTTCGGCAACGGCGAGGTCCTCGGGACGGGTGATCTTGAAGTTCATCGGATCGCCAGCCACGATCTTGACGGTGTAGCCATACCGCACCGCCAGCCCCGCTTCGTCCGTCGTGTTCACGCCGTCCACCTGCGCGCGCTGCAGCACGTCGCGCAGGATCTCGGTCTGGAAGCACTGCGGCGTCTGCGCGGCGGCGAGCGTGGAGCGCTCCAGCGTGTGCATCACCACATCCTCGTTCACCACGTGGATGGTGTCGTTCACCGGCAGCACCGGCAATGCCACACCAAACTCGCGCGCGGCAGCAACGGCGCCGTGGAAGGTCTCGGGCGTGAAGAACGGACGCACGGCGTCATGCACGGCCACGATCTCCGACTCCTCGATCATCTCCAGGCCGCGCATGACTGACTCTTGGCGCGACTCGCCGCCGGCGACGAAGACGACACGATCGCTGGCCGTCTGCCGCACGGCAGGCAGGAGTTGCTCTGCCACGGGCACAACGACGCGCGCGACGTTCTCATCGAGGAGAAAGCGCTCGATGACGTGCAGGAGGATCGGCTTGCCGGCCAGCGACTGGAACTGCTTCGGAAGCTCGCCGCCGAAGCGCGTGCCGAGGCCCGCGGCCGGTACGATGACGGAGACGGTCATGGATGCGGGTCAGACCACCATGATGTCCTGCTCCTTCTGTCGCAGGACGCTGGCCACTTCGTCGATGTGCTTGTCTGTCAGTTTCTGGATCTCTTCGAGGGCGCGCTTTTCGTCGTCCTCGGAGATCTCGCTGCCCTTGAGCATCTTCTTGAGCTTGTCGTTGCCGTCGCGTCGGACCTGCCGAACGGCGGTGCGCGATTCCTCGGCGAAGACGTGCGCGCGCTTGACCAGGTCTTTGCGGCGCTCTTCCGTCAGCGGCGGGATCGGCACGCGAATGACCTTGCCATCGGACGCGGGATTGAGACCGAGATCGCCCGTGCGGATGGCCTTCTCGATCACGGCGACCATACCTTTGTCCCACGGCTCGATGACGATCAGCGCCGGCTCCGGCACTTTGATGCTGGCAACCTGCGCCAGCGGCGTCTGCGTTCCGTAGTAGTCGATGGTGACGGTGTCGAGCATGGCCGCATTGGCGCGGCCGGTGCGCAGGGACTTGAACTCGCGATGCAGCGCTTCGATGGCGCCATGCATGCGGTGCTGCACGTCTTTGATTACGTCC
>JAXDJK010000712.1:0-2970 GCA_034665665.1 Acidobacteriota bacterium | reverse complement strand
CATGAGCAGCGCCTGTGGCTGTACAAGAGCGGCGGGAAAGCGCCGCACTCCAAACGCTTCGCGTAGTCCGCCACCTTCACCTCGCGGTCACGAGCTCGTGGCGCTCCAGGTCGCCCACCAGCCGCGCGATGTCGGCTTCGAGCACGTCCGCCTCCACCTCGTATTCGCCGAGCAGCGTGTCGAGCGCCTCGCCGACGGAGGAGCCGGCGGTGATGAGGTCCCAGAAGCGGGTGGCGACGGGGTCGAGACCGAGGTACGTGCCCTTGTCGAGATCGAGGAGGACGGTCTCGTCGGCTACGCGGTTGAACATCACTCCGTCGCGGATCGTGAAGCGCGTCTCGCGGTTCATCGGGGCGATGGTACCAAAGGCTTCAGGCGGCAGCGGTACATCTGGCGGAAGAGGTCGGGGCGCTCCGCTTCGATGGCCTCCCACACACGCAGATCGCGTTCCGCGCCATGCGCCGCGGCCACGTCCGCCGGCAGTTCGAGGAAACCGTCGAAGAACAGCCCGGCCCTGCGGATCATGGCATCCAGCTCCAGCGGCGTCAGCTCGACCTCGTGCACGTGATAGAGCGTGTCGCGGTAATGGCCGAGGTCGAAGAAATCGAGATCTTCCACCTCGGCACGCTCGTCGGCGGAGAGAGCCGCGAGCATCCGTTGCCGCCGCTCGCGCAGCTCGCCTTCGCCACCGAGTGCGCGCAGACGATCCAGCGAGGCCCGCCCACGGCGGCTGTAGACGCCGAGGAGCAGCTCGCCGTCGGGCGCGAGACACTCGGCGAGAGCGCGCAGCCCGGCGGCAGGATCGGGCAGGTGGTGCAGCACGCCGACGGCCACGATGCGGTCGTAGACACCCTGTACCTCCCGCAGATCGGCGAAGCGAAAGCGGATGTTCGGCACCTCCAGCTCGCCCGCCTTGCGCATCGCGTAGCCAAGGCTGCGGCGGCTCACGTCGATGGCCTCGAACGACCAGGTGGGATGCCGCAGCGCCGCCAGCAGCGGATCGCGGCCGGTGCCGCAGCCGGCCACGAGCACCCGTCGCGGCAGCTCATTATCCGAGGGGGGAGGCCGGTGCAGCGAAAGCCATCGTGGATACGGATGCTCCTCGTACTGCGCGCGGACGGCGGCCGTCACGGCGTCGGCCGGATCGGCACCGCCGAGGGTTGCCGCCAGCCGCCGCTCCTCCGCCGGCTCGTCCACCTGCACGCGCAGCAGATCCGCGCATTCCGGCTCCTCGCGCAGCACGGCATCCGACTCCAGAGGACGATAGGCGGCACGCAGCACGCGCGCCGCAACGGAATCGTCCAGCGTCGTCAGCGCGCGTGTCTCCGCCGCATCCTCTGGCCAGACGTAGCCATTCAGGAACGCCTGGATGGCCAGCGACACCGCCAGCCGCAGCGGCAGCGCCGCACCATGCACCAGCGCCTCTCGCAGCAACGCTACGAACCGCTGCTCCAACGCATACGAAAGGTTGATGCAATGCCGCAGATATGCGTGCAGCAGCTCGTCCGACGCGCCGTCGCGCAGCAGTACCGAAGCCACGGGCCGCGCCAGATCCTGCCAGTCGATGGAAAGATCGTCGAAGAGCGCCAGCAGATGAGGCGTCAGCTCCGGCGTGGTGCGCTCGAAGGCGATCGTGCCGAGCTGCCGCACGAGCTCCTGCCGCGACGTCACGGGGCCGCCGTCCGTCCCGGCAGCACCACGGAGCGGAAATCCTCCACGATCCGGTCGGCGAAGACGAAGGCGGTGGCCAGGTCCTTGTGCGGCTTGGCCAGGCGGAGCGGCACGTATCGCGCGATCCGTCCCAGGCGCTCGAAGTTGGCCGGAGCGAGCCGCGGATCGCGCACGTTGTGCCAGGTGTTGGCGATCAGGTCCACCAGCCCCTCGCGTGCGCCGAGCGGCTCCACACCGGGGCGGTCCGGCAGATCGAACCGGTCGTCGAGGCTGTAGATCGCCGCCAGCGCGAAGCGCTTCGTGGCCAGGGCCACGCGATCGTCCGTCAACTCCAGATACTGCTTCCACTCCTCGTCCGCGAGGAACGGCAGGGCCGCCGCATGGCCGCGGAGCAGCGCCGCTGCATCGGGCCAGAGGCGGATCCGCGCGTGCGACGGCAGCACGTCGAACTCCTCGCCGCGATCGATCAGCGCCGTCACGTCCTCGCTCAAAACCGTGAACCCACGCTCCGCCAGGCAGGCCGCCAGCGTCGACTTGCCCGCGCCCCCCGGCCCCACGATCGCCACGGCCACGCCATCGATCACCACCGACGCCGCGTGCAGCACTTCATGGCCCCGCAGGCGGAGCACGAAGGCCAGCACCGTGCTGACCAGGTAGATCGAGGCCACGTCCGCGGTCAGTGCCGGCGGCCAGCTGGCGCGGATGTGCGCGGCATCGGCGGCAATGACGAACTGCACGCCGTCCGGAAAATCGAAGAGATAGTCCTCCCCGCGCCGGAACAGCGTGTAGAGCGGCTCGCCCGGCCCGTGCGGCCCGTGCTGCACCATGGCCGCGCCGTCGCGGAGGATCGCCGGATCGGGCAGCGGATCAAAGTCCACCGTGATGTTCGGCAGCAGCGCGGGAGGGGCAATGGGAGCGCCCGGGATGGGCACATTCGCACCGATCACCAGGCCATACAGAAGATGAAGACAAACGGAGGCGCGCTCCGGCATCGGCTCAGGTACGCTGGCTGTTGCTGCCGCCATCGCGGACCTGGTTGCGCGAGGCGTTCTGGGTGAGCTGACGGATATCGCCGTAGACCTTCAATTGAGGTCGTGAATACGGTTTCCGCGGAACGGGCTGCTTAGCCTGCTGGTCGTCCATGATGTCTCTCCCGGTCTGCATCATCCGCCTACGCCGTTTTCGAGCCAGCATGCCAGGGCCGCCGGCAGGCTCAGGAGAAACGAATCATACAATGTGCGTTCCTGGCCTCGGATGGCCGCGCAGGCGCGGGGCTGGTCGATCCAGCGCTTCAGTGCA